>CAIWCQ010000053.1 GCA_903911165.1 uncultured Actinomycetes bacterium
AGCGACGAGGGCCGCAGCGTGATCCGGCACTCGGCAGCCCACGTGCTGGCCCAGGCCGTCCAGGAACTGTTCCCCGCCGCGAGGCTGGGGATCGGGCCGCCGATCGCCGACGGCTTCTACTACGACTTCGACGTGCCGGAGGCTTTCACGCCTGAGGACCTCGAGGCGCTGGAGAAGCGGATGCGCCAGATCGTCAAGGATGGCCAGTTGTTCTCCCGGCGGGTCTACGAGTCCAAAGACGAAGCCCGCCGGGAACTGGTCAATGAGCCCTACAAACTCGAACTCGTCGACGACAAGTCCGGCGACGCGGAAGTCATGGAAGTCGGCGGCGACGAGCTGACCGCCTACGACAACCTCAATCCGCGCACCCGCGAACGCATTTGGGGCGATCTGTGCCGCGGCCCGCACGCCCCGACCACCAAATACATTCCGGCGTTCAAGCTCACCAGAAGCTCGGCGGCGTACTGGCGCGGTGACCAAAACAACGCGAGCCTGCAGCGGATCTACGGAACCGCCTGGGAGTCCCAAGAGGCACTGGACCGCCACCTCAAACTGCTCGAGGAGGCACAGAAGCGCGATCATCGCCGCCTCGGCGTGGAACTGGACCTGTTCAGTTTTCCCGACGAATTGGGCTCAGGGCTACCGGTCTTCCATCCCAAGGGCGGGATCGTGCGCCGGGAGTTGGAGGACTATTCGCGGCGAAAGCACATCGAGGCCGGCTACGAATTCGTCAACACCCCGCACATCACCAAAGAACAGCTCTACATCACCTCCGGCCACCTTGAGTGGTACGCCGAGGGCATGTTCCCGCCCATGCACATCGATGCGGAGTACGCCGCGGACGGCACGTTGCGCAAGCCCGGTCAGGACTACTACCTCAAGCCGATGAACTGCCCGATGCACCATCTGATCTACCGGTCGCGGGGACGCTCCTACCGCGAACTTCCGCTGCGGCTCTTCGAATTTGGGACGGTGTACCGCTACGAGAAGTCCGGCGTGATCCACGGACTGACCCGGGTGCGGGGGATGACCCAGGACGACTCGCACATCTACTGCACCCGCGAGCAGATGCGTGATGAACTCACGTCACTGCTGCGCTTCGTGCTGGAACTTCTCAGTGATTACGGACTTGACGATTTTTATCTGGAGCTGTCCACCAAGAACCCGCAGAAATACGTCGGCTCCGACGACATGTGGGAAGAAGCTACCGAGACCCTGCGCGAAGTCGCCGAGTCCAGCGGCCTTGCCCTGGTGCCAGATCCGGGCGGTGCGGCCTTTTATGGACCCAAGATCTCAGTGCAGGTGCGCGACGCACTGGGGCGTAGTTGGCAGATGTCCACCATCCAGTTGGACTTCACCATGCCGGAGCGTTTCGAACTCAGCTACACCGCCGCCGATGGGACCCGTCAGAGCCCGGTGCTGATCCACCGCGCGTTGTTCGGGTCGATCGAGCGGTTCTTCGGGATCCTCACCGAGCATTACGCCGGCGCGTTTCCGGCCTGGCTTGCTCCGGTCCAGGTGGTTGGCATCCCGGTTGCTGACGAACATGTCAGCTACCTCAAGGACATCGCCGCCGAATTCGCAGCACTCGGGGTGCGCGTCGAGGTGGATGCCAGTGATGACCGGATGGCGAAAAAGATCGTCAACCACACCAACCAGAAGGTGCCGTTCATGCTCCTAGCTGGAGACCGCGATGTCGAGGCCGGTGCCGTGAGCTTCCGGTTCGCTGACCGCGGCCAAATCAACGGTGTGCCCCGAGCGCAGGCGATCGCGGCGATCACGGCGTGGATCGCCAACCGCGAGAACGCCGTCCCCACCGCCGAAACGATGCGGGTTAACGGTGGCTGATCAGCTCATCGACCGGGGAGCCGGCGATCCCGACAGGCTGCAGCGGCTGTGGACCCCGCATCGGATGAGCTACATCGTCGACGTCCCGGCCAACCGCGACTCCACGCAGCCCAGTCGACCGTTCACCGACATTCCCACCCTCTCCGACGAAGACGGCTTGGTGATCGCACGTGGGGATCTCGTGTACGCCGTGCTCAATCTCTATCCGTATAACCCCGGACACCTCATGGTGGTGCCGTACCGGCGGGTGGCCGAACTGGAAGACCTCACCGACGCCGAAACTGCCGAACTGATGGCCTTTGTGCAGAAGGCGATTCGGGTGATGAAGGCCATCTCGCGGCCCGATGGCTTCAACGTCGGCCTCAACCTGGGCAAGTCGGCCGGTGGTTCGTTGGCCGAGCACCTGCATATGCACGTGGTTCCGCGGTGGTCCGGCGACGCCAATTTCATCACCATCGTCGGCGAGACGAAGGTGGTCCCTCAACTCCTGCGCGATACCCGCGCACTCCTGGCCGACGAGTGGATACGCCTGCCGTGAGCAACTTCTATCTCATGACGAGGGCGGCCTACACCAAGCTCAGCGCCCCGTTGGCGCGCGTCGCACTGAAGGCCGGACTGACCCCCGACGCGGTCACCATCATCGGCACCGCGGGCACTGTGATTGCAGCGTTGACGCTGTTTCCGATCGGGAAGTTGTGGTGGGCGTTCCTGGCCATCTGGTTCTTTACGCTCGCCGACATGCTCGACGGCGCCATGGCGCGCGAACGCGGCGGCGGTACGCGATTCGGGGCGGTACTGGACGCCACCTGCGACCGGATCAGCGATGGTGCGGTCTTCTGCGGACTGTTGTGGTGGGCGGCGTTCGGTCTGCGCAGCTCCGCGCTGATGGTGGCGACGTTGATCTGCCTGGTCACCTCGCAGGTCATCTCTTACATCAAGGCCCGGGCCGAGGCCAGCGGACTGAATGGCGGTGGCGGGTTGATCGAACGCCCGGAACGCCTGATCATCGCCGTAGGTGGTGCGGGTCTGTCGGATCTGCCGTTCTTTCCGATCCCGAACGCACTACCCGTGGCGATGTGGTTGCTCGCGGTCGCCAGTCTGGTCACCGTTGGCCAGCGACTGCACGCCGTTCGCACCTCGCCTGGCGCGGTGGACAGGATCGCAACCGGACCGCAGAGCGCCAGTGGTGAACCGGAGAATACCGAGCGGTGATGCGTAAGTCGCCGCGTGAGGGTCTCACCGACTGGGCCTACGCCACCGGCTGGCAGATGGTGCGGGGGATGCCGGAAACCATGGCGCGCAGTGTCTTCGCCGCGGCAAGCCGGTACGCGGCGCGGGGTGGGGGACCGGAGCAATTGCGCAAGAATCTGGCTCGGGTGATCGGCACGACACCTGGCGGTGTGCCCGATTCGCTGATGCGCGCGTCGCTGGCCTCTTACGCGCGGTACTGGCGGGAGGCGTTCCGGCTACCGACGATGAACCACAGTGAACTCGCCGAGCGACTCGACCGCGTCTTCATCGGCGCAGAGAAGTTCGCCGCCGCTCACCAGGGCGGTCGCGGAGCGGTGATTGCGCTTCCGCACAGCGGCAACTGGGATATGGCCGGGGTGTGGCTGGCACAGAACTACGGAACGTTCACCACCGTCGCCGAACGGCTCAAGCCGGAGTCGCTCTATGACCGTTTCCTCGCCTATCGGGAAAGCCTGGGCTTCGAGGTTTTGCCGCTGACTGGTGGACAGCGCCCGCCGATGGAGGTGCTGGCCGAACGGCTGCGCGCCAACGGATTCGTCTGCCTGATGGCCGATCGCGATCTCACCCGATCGGGTGTGCCGGTGGACTTCTTCGGTGAACTGACCCGGCTTCCGGCCGGCCCGGCAAAACTGGCGATCGAGACCGGCGCGCCCTTGCATCCGGCGCACGTCTTCTACGACGGCGACGACTGTGTGGTTCAGATCGACGACGCACTCGACACCAGTTCCGGCGACGTTGGTGTGATCACCCAGGCACTGGCCGACAGGTTCGCGGTGAATATCGCCGCGCACCCGCAGGATTGGCACATGTTGCAGCCGCAGTGGCTTGCTGATCTGAGTGCGCAGCGCCGGGCCCGCCTCGAAGTTGGCGGTGAGCACTGATGCGCATCGGCATGGTGTGTCCGTACTCCTTCGACGTCCACGGCGGTGTGCAATCCCACGTCCTGCAACTTGCCGAGGTAATGCGCGAACGCGGCCATCACGTCAGCGTTCTCGCTCCGTCCTCACCGCACGTGAAGTTACCCGACTACGTCGTCTCGGGGGGAAGGGCCATGCCCATCCCGTACAACGGATCGGTGGCGCGACTGCGCTTCGGCCCAGCCACCCACCGCATGGTCAAGCGCTGGCTGTCGGCGGGCGATTTCGATGTTCTGCACCTGCACGAGCCCAATGCACCCAGCCTGTCGCTGCTGGCGCTGATGATCGCGGACGGGCCGATCGTGGCGACCTTCCACACGTCAACGACGAAGTCGTTGGGGCTCAGCATGTTCCAAGGCGTACTGCGTCCCTGGAACGAGAAGATCATGGGCCGCATCGCGGTATCCGACCTTGCGCGGCGCTGGCAGATCGAGGCACTGGGCTCCGATGCCGTGCAGATCCCCAACGGCGTCGACGTTGCGTCCCTGGCGGCCGCACCGCTGCTGGAGGGTTACCCCCGGGCCGGCAAGACCGTGTTGTTCCTCGGCCGCTTTGACGAACCCCGCAAAGGAATGGCGGTACTCCTTGCCGCACTTCCCGCCCTGGTCGAGAGCTTTCCCGATATCGAGATCCTGGTCGTCGGCCGTGGGGACTGCGACGAACTGCGCGACGAGGCCGGCGAACTGGCCCGGCACCTGAAATTCCTCGGACAGGTTGACGACGCTGAGAAGGCGTCGGCACTTCGCAGCGCCGACGTCTACTGCGCGCCGCACACCGGCGGGGAGAGTTTCGGCATCGTCCTGGTGGAGGCGATGGCCGCCGGTACCCCGGTGGTGGCCAGCGACCTCGACGCCTTCCGCAGGGTGCTCGAAGGTGGGGCTGCGGGCCGACTGGTGCCCGTCGACGACCCCGCCGCACTCGCCGAGGCGCTGATCGCGATCCTGACCGACGACACCCTGCGGGCCGGATACATCCGGTCTGCGGCCGAGGCCGTGCGCCAGTACGACTGGGAGGTGGTCGCTGACGACATCATGATGGTCTACGAGACCGTTGCAGGTTCCGGAGCCACGGTTTCGGTGGGCGGCACTCCGGCGGGCGGGAGCGCAGCGACCCGGGAAGGTGCCTAGATGGCGCCGACGCTGTATTGGTCGATCACCGCGGTACTGGTTGGCGTGCTGCTCGTCGTCGGGGTGTGGGCACTGCAGACCGCGAACCGACTGGACCGTCTGCATGTCCGCTATGACCTGTCCTGGCAGGCCTTGGACGCGGCACTGGCCCGGCGGGCGGTGGTGGCCCGCGCTGTCTCCGTGGATGCTTACGGCAACAGTGCCGACGGTAAACGTCTTTCGGCGTTGGCCGGTGCAGCCGAACGGGCGCCCCGCATGCTCCGCGAGAACTGCGAGAACGAATTATCGACCGCACTCGAGGCTGTCGACCCAGCAGCGATCCCCGTGGCACTGGTAGCCGAACTCGCCGACGCGGAGACGCGGGTACTGCTGGCGCGGCGCTTCCACAACGACGCCGTGCGCGACACACTGGCTTTGCGGGAGCGGCGCGCGGTGCGCTGGTTGAGGTTGGGCGGAACCGCGGCGCTGCCGACCTATTTCGAAATCGCCGAGTCCGCTCAGCGATGACGGCGGTGCGAGTGTCCGCGCGAGTGGTCCTGCTCGACGACGAGGGTGCCGTCCTGCTGCTGTGCGGGTCGGATCCAGCCGTCTCCGACGGCTCCGCGCCGAGGTGGTGGTTCACTGTGGGCGGCCGGGTCCGGCCGGGGGAGCAGCTTGCCGCGGCGGCAGCCCGCGAACTCGCCGAGGAGACCGGCCTGCAGGCGGACCCCGGGCAGCTGGTGGGCCCGGTCTGGCGCCGCGAAGCGATCATCGACTTCAACGGGATCGTCACCGTCAGCGAGGAGTTCTATTTCGTGCTCCGGACCCGACGCTTCGATCCGTCCGAGGTCGCCCGCACGCCGTTGGAACTTCGCTACATCCACGCCCACCGGTGGTGTGACGCCGCGGAGATTGACCGCCTCGACGCCCTCGGTCAGTGGGTATACCCGCGGCAACTCGGTGAACTCCTGGTCGCGGCGAACCTGATTGCCGATGGGTCCGACGATGTCGGGGTGCGGCTGCGCTCGATCCGCTGAACGGCCGGGATTCGGACCCTCGAACGGCCCTCTAGACTCAGTGCTGTTGGAACAAACCCAGGGTTGTTCAACGATCGAAGGAGCCCAACATGGACACCGCAGCCAACGGGTCGGCCCAGCACTCCCAGACCGGGACTGCGCGGGTCAAGCGCGGCATGGCCGAAATGCTCAAGGGCGGCGTGATCATGGACGTGGTCACCCCTGAGCAGGCGCGCATCGCTGAGGCTGCCGGTGCGGTGGCGGTGATGGCACTGGAACGAGTGCCGGCCGATATCCGCGCCCAGGGCGGAGTCGCGCGGATGAGTGACCCGGATCTGATCGAGGGCATCATCGCCACGGTCAGCATTCCGGTGATGGCCAAAGCCAGGATCGGCCATTTCGTGGAGGCGCAGATCCTGGCCAGCCTCGGGGTGGACTACGTCGACGAATCCGAGGTGCTGACGCCGGCGGACTACGCCAATCACATCGACAAGTGGCGCTTCACCGTGCCCTTCGTGTGCGGCGCGACCAATCTCGGCGAGGCTCTGCGACGGATCACCGAGGGCGCGGCGATGATCCGCTCCAAAGGCGAGGCCGGTACCGGGGACGTGTCGAACGCGACGCTGCACATCCGCACTATCAGCGGCGAGATCCGCCGGTTGTCGTCGATGGCCGAAGACGAACTATTCGTGGCCGCCAAGGAATTACAGGCGCCCTACGAACTTGTCGCCGAGGTGGCCCGGGCCGGCAAGCTCCCCGTGACGATGTTCACCGCGGGCGGCATTGCGACTCCGGCGGACGCGGCGATGATGATGCAACTCGGTGCCGACGGAGTGTTCGTCGGCTCCGGGGTCTTCAAGTCCGGCGACCCCGCGGCGCGGGCGGCAGCCATCGTCAAAGCCACCACGTTCTACGACGATCCGGACGTGTTGGCCAAGGTGTCCCGCGGGCTGGGCGAGGCCATGGTCGGCATCAACGTCGACGACATTCCGGCGCCGCATCGGCTCGCCCAGCGCGGCTGGTAGCCGCCGGATGAGCCGCTTGCGCGAAGACCAAAAGTAGAAGCCGGTGGCGATCGAACAGATCCTCGACCTCGAGCAACTAGAGGTCAACATCTACCGCGGCGGCGTCTACAACCCCGAGTCCGGTTTCCTGTCAAGGACATTCGGCGGGCACATCGCCGGGCAGGCGCTGGTCTCCGCGGTCCGCACCGTCGACCCCAAGTATCAGGTGCACTCGCTGCACGGCTATTTCCTGCGGCCCGGCGACGGCTCCAAACCGGCGGTGTATCTGGTCGACCGGCCTCGGGACGGTAGCTCCTTCTGCACCCGGCGGGTCAACGCCGTCCAGAACGGCGAGGTGATCTTCTCCATGGGTGCGTCGTTCCAGACCACCCAGGACGGCATCGAGCATCAGGACGAGATGCCCCGGGTGGTCTCGCCCGACGATCTGGTCGACGCCCGGTCGGGAGAGAGCCCTTTCGGCAACGGGGGCATCGCGCAGTTCGCTGAATGGGACATCCGCCGGGTGCCGCAGCACCGGGTGACCAGGCAGCAGGGCGAGGCCTCCCAGCAGCAGGTCTGGTTCAAACACCGCGATCCGCTGCCCGACGACCCGCTGCTGCACATCTGCGCACTGGCCTATATGAGCGACCTGACCCTGCTCGGTTCGGCACACGTCAGCCACCCCGAGGAGCGGCCGCACCTGGGGATCGCCTCGCTCGATCACGCGATGTGGTTCATGCGCCCGTTCCGCGCCGATGAGTGGCTGCTCTACGACCAGAACTCGCCGTCGGCTCGCGGCGGCCGGGCGCTGACCCAGGGCCAGATCTTCAACCAGCGCGGGGACATGGTCGCCGCCGTGGTGCAGGAAGGGCTCACCCGCTACAAGCGCGGGTACACCCCGGGCTCGGCATGAGCGGTCCGAAAGTCGGCGTGCTCGCCCTGCAGGGCGACACTCGCGAACACCTTGCCGCCCTGCGCGAGGCGGGGGCACTGCCGGTCACCGTGCGCCGCCGAGCCGAACTCGAATCCGTCGACGCACTCGTCCTCCCGGGCGGTGAATCCACCACGATGAGTCTGCTGCTGCGTGAATTCGAACTCCTCGACCCACTGCGGCAGCGCCTGGCCGACGGAATGCCCGCCTATGGTTCGTGCGCCGGAATGATCCTGCTGGCAACTCAGATCCTCGATGCCGGCGAACCCGGTCGGGAGGCCTGCGCGCTGGGTGCTGTCGATATGGCAGTGCGCCGCAACGCCTTCGGCCGTCAGGTCGACTCTTTCGAAGACGATATCGACTTTTGTGGCCTTGACGGCCCGGTCCGCGCGGTGTTCATCCGCGCGCCGTGGGTCGAGCGGATCGGCGCGGGTGTGGACGTGCTGGCTCGGGCTGGCGACCATGTCGTCGCGGTGCGTCAGGGGCCGGTGCTGGCGACCGCCTTTCATCCGGAGATGACCGGCGACCGGCGTGTGCACAACTTTTTCGTCGATATGGTCGCCGGGCGGGTGTAGCCACTCGACGGTTCACGTCCTCAACGAGCCGTCCCAGTAGACTGACACCGCAGAAACCGGCACGGACGAGGACGTAAACCATGAGCGGGCATTCCAAGTGGGCCACCACCAAGCATCAGAAGGCCGTTAAGGATGCGCGCCGTGGCAAGGAATTCGCCAAGCTGATCAAGAACATCGAGGTCGCGGCCCGCACCGGCGGAGGTGACCCGAACGGCAACCCCACCCTCTGGGACGCCATCCAGAAGGCCAAGAAGACCTCGGTGCCCAACGACAACATCGAGCGGGCCCGCAAGCGCGGTGCCGGCGAGGAAGCCGGCGGTGCCGACTGGCAGACCATCATGTACGAGGGTTACGGCCCCAATGGTGTTGCGGTGCTGATCGAATGCCTGACCGACAACCGCAACAGAGCGGCCGGCGAGGTCCGAGTGTCGATGACCCGCAACGGCGGCAATATGGCCGACCCGGGCTCGGTGGCCTACCTGTTCTCCCGCAAGGGAGTGGTGCTGCTGGCCAAGAACGGACTGTCAGAGGATGACGTCCTGCTCGCCGTGCTGGAGGCGGGCGCCGAGGAGGTCAACGACCTCGGCGACAGCTTCGAGGTGGTATGCGAGCCGACCGACCTGATCACCGTGCGCACGGCACTGAAGGACGCCGGCATTGAGTACGACTCCGCCGACGCCACCTTCCAGCCGTCGATGAGCGTAGAGGTCGACCTGGAGACCGCCCGCAAGGTGCTCAAACTCATCGACGCGCTGGAGGACAGCGACGACGTCCAGGACGTTTTCACCAACATCGACATCCCCGACGACGTCGCCGCCCAGCTCGACGAGGACTGACGCCACGTCCCGCGAGCGGGCGTGTCTTTCGCGTGATCCGTCACCCCCAACCGCTACGCTATCGAACAACTGTTCGTAGGCGAAAGGCGTTTCGTGCGGGTGATGGGCGTCGACCCCGGACTGACCCGCTGCGGTCTCTCGGTGATCGAGGGCCGCGGTGGCAGGCAGGTGACGGCGCTTGATGTCGACGTCGTTCGCACGCCTGCGGGCGATCCGCTGCAGTTGCGGCTGCTGTCGATCAGCGACGTGGTCGAGTACTGGATGGATACCCACGCACCCGACGTGATCGCCATCGAGCGGGTGTTCGCCAACCAGAACGCCAACACGGCCATGGGTACCGCCCAGGCCGCCGGAGTCATTGCGCTGGCCGCCGCCCGGCGCGGGATCGACGTGCACTTCCACACTCCCAGTGAGGTCAAGGCGGCCGTGACGGGCAACGGCCGCGCCGACAAGGCCCAGGTCACTGAAATGGTCACTCGGATTTTGAAGCTGCAGCAGAAACCGACCCCGGCAGATGCCGCCGACGCGTTGGCGCTGGCAATCTGTCACTGCTGGCGGGCACCGATGATCGCCCGGATGGCGCAGGCTGAGGCGATGGCTGCCGAGCAGCAACGGGCTTACCAGGCCCGGTTGAAGGCTGCCCCGGTTCGTGCGGTGCGGAGAGTGCCGTGATCGCGGGGGTCCGCGGCGAGGTGCTCGAGATCGCCCTCGATCACGCCGTCATCGATGCGGCCGGCGTCGGATACAAGGTGATGTGCACACCGTCAACGCTGGCAGCCCTGAAGCGGGGCACTGATGCGCGTCTGGTCACCGCGATGATCGTGCGTGAGGACTCGATGACGCTCTACGGCTTCTCCGATGGCGAGGCTCGCGATCTGTTCCTGACGCTGCTGGGCGTCTCGGGTGTCGGACCCAAGATCGCCCTGGCGACGCTGGCTGTCTACGACGCCACCGCATTGCGCCGTGCATTAGCCGACGGCGATGTCGCGGCTCTGACCCGGGTGCCCGGCATCGGCAAGCGTGGCGCCGAACGTCTGGTGCTGGAACTGCGCGACAAGATCGGCTCCCTGCCGAGCGGCGGTGCCACGTCCGGCGCAGTCGGGCACGCGGTTCGGGTGCCGGTGGTGGAAGCCCTTGTGGGACTTGGCTTTGCGCTCAAGCAGGCCGAGGAGTCCTGCGACAGGGTGCTCGCCGAATCGCCGGACGCCACCACGTCCGGTGCGTTGCGGGCGGCGCTCTCCTTGCTGGGCAAGACCAAGTGAGCAGCTAAATGGGCCGTTTCGAGGACGACGACGTAGTCGAGGCGTCCGAGCGTGACGTTTCCGCGGCGCTGACCGTCGGTGAGGGCGATGTCGACGCCAGTCTGCGGCCCCGGTCGCTGGGGGAGTTCATCGGCCAACCGCGGGTTCGCGAGCAACTGCAGTTGGTGCTCGAGGGCGCCAAGAACCGCGGCAGCACACCGGATCACATCCTGCTTTCGGGGCCGCCGGGTCTGGGCAAGACCTCATTGGCGATGATCATCGCCAGCGAACTCGGCTCAGCGCTGCGGGTCACCTCTGGCCCGGCACTGGAACGCGCGGGCGACCTGGCGGCAATGCTGTCCAATCTGGTCGAGGGTGACGTGCTGTTCATCGACGAGATCCACCGCATCGCCCGGCCCGCCGAGGAGATGCTGTATCTGGCCATGGAGGACTTCCGGGTCGACGTGGTGGTGGGCAAAGGCCCTGGGGCGACGTCGATTCCGTTGGAGGTCGCCCCGTTCACTCTCGTCGGCGCCACCACCAGATCGGGCGCGTTGACCGGGCCGTTGCGTGACCGGTTCGGGTTCACCGCGCACATGG
>CAIWCQ010000054.1 GCA_903911165.1 uncultured Actinomycetes bacterium
AGCACCACGGCCGCGTCGTCAATCTTGTGGTTGAGCGCGAACCAGAAGCCGTTCGCGTCGGTGAGCTTGATCGTCTTCGCGTCGGTTGACGATACGGCCGCCGAGTAGGTCGCCCCGCTGGTGACGTCGTTGGTGTCGGTCGTGGACCGGTTGGTGATCTTTGTGACGAGACCCGAGGCGATGTTCGCAAGTCCCGCGCCCGTCGTGGTGGTCTCTGCGGTCACATCCGCAGCAAGCACGGTGTACGAGTAGTCCAACCCGTCGACCGTAACCGTCCAGACGTCGCCCGCCTTCACGCGGCCGGTCAGTTGGACGTCTGCGCCCGTGTAGTACGTGTGCGCGATCGCTTCCGTCACCGTCGTCCCGGCAGTCCCGCCCGATGCCGACAGCATGGCTCCAGTGACAGTGAACGAGTACGCGTCAGTGCTGCCATCGCCGGAGCCGCTAATTTTCACATACGGCGTGCTCGAACTGACATCGACGCCGTTGCCAATGCTCGGATCGAAGAATGTGTACCAATTGTCGGTCGCATCGACATTCTGAACGCCGTCGCCGAGCTTGAGGACAGGCTTCGCCTCGAGGACGAAATTCGCGACCTTGTGGCCTTCGATTGAAATCTGGAGATCGTAGTTCACCCCGTTGGGCAGCCCGTTCGAATTGCCCGCCAGCGGAATCCAGTTGGTCACCTCGACGTAATAGTCGCCGGCCACTGTGAACGTATGTTCGAGGAAATCGTCCAGCCAGGTTGTGCTGCCGCCCGCACCCGCGCCCGTATCGTACGGGTTGGAATAGCCGGGGCCGCGTCCGATCAAGGTGCCGTCAGACTTGTACACATTGAGCTGGCTCGCCCAGAAGATGCTGTCGTAGTAGTCGAAGCCGTGGTCGATGTCGAAGATCGCGTCGACTCCACCTCCGCCTGCCGTCAGCATATCCGACGAGATATTGAACTTGTAGACGTCCGTCTGTCCGTTGCCGGTACCGTGGATCGTCAGGTGCGGCAACGTTGTCGCGCTCTTGATCTCCGCGTTGGCCTGCCTGTTCCAATTGGCGGTATCGATCGACTGCGCCGTGTAGATGGAATCGTGCGTGGAGGCCGCCTCGTTCAGTTCGGCGGCGCCAAAGTTGGCGATGAACTGCGTCAGTTGGACGGTGGTCGCGGAAAGTGGCACGAGCGGCGTGGTGGTGCCGATCTGTGCGACAGAAGTTGGCAGCAATGCGGCAAGCCCGTTTGCCACCGTCTGCAGCGTGACTGTGCCGGTCGGCGCCGTAGTAAAGGTATAGTTCGTGCCGTTCAGCTTGATGATCCACTTCTCGCTGTTTCCCGGCGTCCCGCTCAAGGTGATGATCGGGTTGCGCCAAGCACTGGCGCCGGAAATCGCGGCGTTGGCGGTGATCGTCTGCGCGGCAAAGCCAGCGGCCTTCACGATATTGATACCGACGCCAGTAGCGGGAAGCGTGTTGCTGATGGTGTAGCTGCCGCCTAGAGCAGTCGAGAGCACCCCCTTCAATCCGTCGCGCACGAGTTCAATCGTGGTGTCGGTCGCTGTCCCGATGTAAGAGTAGTTGACGCCTTCTACCCTGACGGTCCAGGTGTTGCCCGCGGCGACCGTGCCAGTCAGCAGGACATCGGCCTGG
>CAIWCQ010000055.1 GCA_903911165.1 uncultured Actinomycetes bacterium
CTTCTGCAATCCGGCCGCATCGGCGCCCGGGGCGGCGACACCATCTGCCGCCACGTCCGCCAGCACCGCGCCCATGCACTCATCGACCGGCGTCGAGAAGGCAAGCCCGACAGCACTACACACCTCAATCGGAATATAGGTCGGCGCATGCAGGTCGGTCACGGCTCCGACGGTACCGCCCGCACCGTCGGTGGTTAAGCGCACGCGCCGACGAAGGCCGACCCGGGTATCGATCATCGCCGCCGTCCGGGCGGGGTCCGGCCGCCGGTGAGTCGATCGGGGCGATAAGCTTTGCAACTGTCCCCAGCCCGCCGGCGACTGCGGGAACACCGGTGCGGGAGTGTCAAATCCAGGAGTTGATGTGAGCAGCGTTTCGCCGAATCCGTCCTTGAATTCGTTTGGAGCCCGGGACACCCTGACGGTCGGTGACAACAGTTACGAGATCTATCGCCTCGACGCCGTGCCGGGCACCGAGAAACTCCCCTACAGCCTCAAGGTGCTGGCCGAGAACCTGCTGCGCACCGAGGACGGCGCCAACATCACCACCGACCACATCAACGCGATCGCCAACTGGGATCCGAGCGCCGAGCCGAGCATCGAGATCCAGTTCACCCCGGCCCGGGTGATCATGCAGGACTTCACCGGCGTGCCCTGCATCGTCGACCTGGCCACCATGCGGGAAGCCGTCACCGCACTCGGTGGCGATCCCGCAAAGGTCAACCCTCTGGCGCCCGCCGAACTCGTCATCGACCACTCGGTGATCCTCGACTTCTTTGGCAACGCGGGCGCTTTTGAGCGCAACGTAGCGCTGGAGTACGAACGCAATGGCGAGCGCTATCAGTTCTTGCGCTGGGGCCAGGGCGCCTTCGACGACTTCAAAGTCGTGCCGCCCGGCACCGGCATCGTGCACCAGGTCAACATTGAGTACCTGGCCCGGGTGACGATGGTGCGCGAGGTGGGCGGCAAGAAGCTCGCCTACCCGGACACCTGCGTGGGCACCGACAGCCACACCACCATGGTCAACGGACTGGGCGTGCTGGGCTGGGGTGTCGGCGGTATCGAGGCCGAGGCCGCCATGCTCGGCCAGCCGGTGTCGATGCTGATCCCCCGTGTCGTCGGCTTCAAGCTGACCGGCGAGATCAAGCCGGGCGTCACCGCTACCGATGTCGTGCTGACCGTCACCGACATGCTGCGCAAGCACGGCGTGGTGGGCAAGTTCGTCGAGTTCTACGGTCGGGGCGTGGCCGAGGTCCCGCTCGCCAACCGCGCCACCCTGGGCAACATGAGTCCCGAATTCGGTTCCACCGCAGCGATGTTCCCGATCGACGAGGAGACCATCAAGTACCTGCGGCTCACCGGGCGCACCGATGAGCAGCTCGCACTGGTCGAGGCTTACGCCAAAACCCAGGGCATGTGGCACTATTCCGATTCCGAGGGGCCCGACCACGAGCCCAAGTTCTCCGAGTATCTCGAACTCGATCTCTCGACGGTGGTGCCGTCGATCGCTGGCCCCAAGCGACCGCAGGATCGCATCGAACTGACCGACGCGAAGAATGCGTTCCGCAAGGACATCCACAATTACGTCACCGAAAACCACCCGGCACCGCAGACCAAACTCGACGAGGCCGAAGAAGAGTCATTCCCGGCCAGCGACTCCGCCGCGCTGTCATTCGCCGACGATGGTGCGGTGGACGCCCGGCCCTCGGCAGCTGATGGTTCGCACGGCCGGCCGAGCAAGCCGGTACTGGTTCGCTCGACCGAGCGTGGAGAATTCGTTCTCGACCACGGTGCCGTCGTGGTCACCGGAATCACCTCGTGTACCAACACCTCCAACCCCTCGGTCATGCTCGGCGCGGCACTGCTGGCGCGCAAGGCCGTCGAGAAGGGGCTGACCACCAAGCCATGGGTGAAGACCAATATGGCTCCCGGGTCACAGGTCGTCACCGACTACTACACCAAGGCCGGCCTGTGGCCCTACCTGGAGAAGCTCGGCTACTACCTCGGTGGCTACGGCTGCACCACCTGCATCGGCAATACCGGACCGCTGGAACCGGAGATCTCCACGGCGATCAACGACAACGATCTGTCGGTGACCGCGGTGCTGTCGGGCAACCGCAACTTCGAAGGCCGCATCTCCCCCGACGTCAAGATGAATTATCTTGCGTCCCCGCCACTGGTGATCGCCTACGGCATCGCCGGCACCATGGACTTCGATTTCGAGTCCGATCCGCTGGGAACCGATGCGCAGGGCAATGATGTGTTCTTGAAGGACATCTGGCCCACCCAGAAGGAGATCAACGACACCATCGCCTCGTCGATCAACCGGCAGATGTTCGTCGACAGCTATGCCGATGTGTTCACCGGCGATGAGCGCTGGCGGAACCTTCCGACGCCGGCGGGCAAGACCTTCGACTGGGATCCCACGTCCACCTACGTGCGCAAGCCTCCGTACTTCGACGGTATGCCGGCCGAACCCGCGCCGGTCAACAACATCACCGGCGCCAGAGTGCTTGCACTACTGGGCGATTCGGTGACCACCGACCACATCTCCCCGGCCGGCGCCATCAAGAAAGGCACACCGGCCGCGCAGTACCTCGAGGCCAACGGAGTCGAGCCGGCCGATTTCAACTCACTGGGGTCGCGACGCGGCAACCACGAGGTGATGATCCGCGGCACCTTCGCCAACATCCGGCTGCGCAACCAGTTGCTCGATGCGGTTGTTGACGGCGGCGTTTCGGGTGGCTACACCCGCGACTTCACCCAGCCCGGCGGCCCACAGGCCTTCATCTACGACGCCGCACAGAACTATGCGGCAGCCAACATCCCGCTGGTGGTGCTCGGCGGCAAGGAGTACGGCTCGGGTTCCTCGCGGGACTGGGCGGCCAAGGGCACCAGCCTGCTGGGTGTGCGGGCGGTCATCACCGAGTCCTTCGAGCGCATCCACCGGTCCAACCTGATCGGCATGGGCGTCATCCCGCTGCAGTTCCCGGCCGGCGAGTCCGCGGCCTCGCTCAAGCTGGACGGTACCGAGGTGTTCGATATCACCGGCATCGATGCGCTCAACGCCGGCAAGACCCCGAAGACGGTCCACGTCACGGCCACCAAGGCCGACGGGACCGCCGTCGAGTTCGACGCCGTGGTGCGCATCGACACCCCCGGTGAGGCTGATTACTACCGCAACGGCGGGATTCTGCAGTACGTGCTGCGCAACATGCTCAAGGCCAGCGCAACCTAGTCCGGCGAAACCCAGTCCGGCGAAACCCAGTCCGGCGAAACCTAGGCCAACTCAATCAGGCTCGAGTACTCCTCGGACCAGTGATCCTCGGTGCCATCGGGCAGCAGCACCACCCGTTGCGGGTCGAGCGCCTCGGCCGCGCCGGGGTCGTGGGTCACCAGCACCACCGCGCCCTGGTAGCTGCGCAACGCGTCGAGCACCTGCTCCCGAGACGCCGGATCCAGGTTGTTGGTGGGTTCGTCGAGCAGCAGCACATTGGCCGTGGACGCCACCAGTCCGGCCAGCGCCAGACGGGTCTTCTCGCCGCCGGACAGCGTGCCGGCGGCCTGGTCGAGTTGCGGTCCGGTGAACATGAAGGCACCCAGCAGGCTGCGTAACTCCTGCTCGCCGGTGTCGGGTGCGGCGTGGCGGATGTTCTCCCACACCGTGGCGCTGTTGTCGAGCGTGTCGTGTTCCTGGGCGAAGTAGCCGATCTTGAGTCCGTGGCCGGGTTCGATCTCACCGGCGTCCATCGACTCGACCCCGGCCAGCAGGCGGAGCAGCGTCGTCTTGCCGGCACCGTTGAGGCCCAACACCACCACCCGGGAGCCCCGGTCGATGGCCAGGTCCACCCCGGTAAAGACCTCGAGGGATCCGTAGTTTCTGGTCAGTCCCTTGGCGACCAGCGGCGTGCGACCGCACGGTGCGGGGCTCGGGAACCTGATCTTGGCCACCTTGTCAGCCACCCGCTCGGCGTCCAGGGCCGACATCATCCGCTCCGCTCGGCGCAACATGTTCTGGGCGGCAACGGCTTTGGTGGCTTTTGCGCCCATCTTCGCGGCCTGGGTTCGCAGTGCCGACGCCTTCTTCTCAGCGTTGGCGCGTTCCCTGCGGCGACGTTGTTCGTCGGTGGCTCGGGCGTCGAGGTACTTCTGCCAGCCCATGTTGTACACGTCGGCCTCGCCGCGGACGGCGTCGAGAAACCACACCCGATTCACCACGTCGGCGAGGAGTTCGACGTTGTGGCTGATGATCACCAGTCCCCCGGTGTGCGCCTTGAGGAAGTCCCGGAGCCAGCCGATGGAGTCGGCATCGAGGTGGTTGGTCGGTTCGTCGAGTA
>CAIWCQ010000056.1 GCA_903911165.1 uncultured Actinomycetes bacterium
ATGACTACGTCATCAATGGCGTTAAGTGGCACGTCACCTCCTATAACCTCGCCGACTACATGTTTGTCCAGGCGCGCCTGGACGGTGGCGACCATGACGGTGACCATGTCCTGCTTGTAGTGGACCTCCCGTGGCCCGGCGTCGAGGTGGTCCGCAGCCCGAAGTTCACCCACAACATTCCCGATGAGCATCCGATCGTGTCACTGACCGATGTGCGCGTACCCGCAACGCATCTGGTCGGCGCCGAGGGTGAAGGCATGACGTTCACCCAGGACTGGTTTCGTTTCGAGCGGATCATGGTCTCCTCGCGCTGTGTTGGTGCCGCGCAGCGCCTGATCGACGAGATGACCGAGTTCGCCCGTAACCGCATCGTGGACGGCAAGGCACTCGGCGAGCACCAGTTGGTCGCGGGAATGCTCGCCGACAGTGCCACCGAACTGTTCGCCGCGCGCAGCCTTCTTTACGAGGTGGCCCGCGGTATCGACGCCGGCCTGGACCGCAAGGCGCTGCACGGTCAGGCGTCAATGGCGAAGCTGTACTGCTCGGAGATGGCAGGGCGGGTCGCTGACCGCGCGGTACAGATATTCGGCGGCCGCGGCTACATGCGGGAGAACGTCGCCGAGCGGATGTTCCGGGAATTGCGGGTGGAGCGAATCTGGGAGGGGGCCAGTGAGATCCAGCGCATCATCATCGGCCGGCAGTTGATGCTGCGCGGACCGCAGGCCATACTCGACTCGCACTGAGCGTTACCGTGGTCGGCTCAGTAGTCGCGCGGCGCGACCGGTCAGCGGCGGCAGGTCGAAGAACCCCTTCACGCCTGGTTCGGCGGCACAGGTTGCTTCGATGGCGTTGATGCAGTGCGCAGCGGTCGCGACGATTCCGGGATTGCTGATCAATCCCTCCTCGACAGTCTCCGGCTGCCAACCCTTGACGGTGACGAAGGTGTTCGGGTTCCCCCGCACCTCCATCTCGTAACGCTCTCCGGTCGGCCCGAAAGACCATGCGGGACTGAGGTTCTCCTCCCCCATCATCCAGTTCACCGCCACCCGAACCACGATCGTGTTCGTGACGATGGCATCCCAGCAGAACCGTCGGCCCGCTACCTCACCAGGAGCGATCATCCCGATCGGTGAATCGATCGGCGCGGTGGCCACCGCCACCTGCTGACTGGTCAGGATCCGTGGATCGGCGGCGAATCCGAGCCGGTCAACGATCAGTCGCACCGATTGGAAGAAACCGCCATTGAGCAACTTCTGCATCGGGCCGCCCAGGGCGTTCTCGGGCGTGCCGCCAAAACCCATGACGTGACGCAGGACGTCGGGAGCACCGTAGGTACGAAGGTCGGAGAACTCCTCAGCCCGCACGTGCGTTATTCCGGTGGACATCACCGACAGCAGCAGGGGGAACAGTTCGGTGGCCGCACCGGGGCCGATACCGGCTCCGTGCAGGGTGACGTTGCCATCGAGTGCGGCCGCCTCCAGCGGCGCAGCCTCGGACTCACTGGGATAGAACCACCCCAGCGGGCTGATGACGTTCTTACCGGATCGCAGTAACGCCATCACCTCCTCTGCGTTGGGCAGCAGCGGCGCATAGATCACCGCATCGGCATCCATCGCCAGGATCTGATCGACGCTGTCGGTGGCGATCACACCGAGTGGATCTCCGCCGATGATCTCGCCGACATCCATCCCTACCTTCGCTTTTGAGTGCACCCAGCAGCCGACTAACTCCAGCCCGGGATGGTCGAGCACCGCGTTGATCGCGGCCACCCCGACCGATCCGGTCGCCCACTGCACAACCCGAAGTGCCATCTGAACCCACCTCTGCCGAAGAACTAGAACAGGTTCTAATCTGAATTACACTAGCGCCGACCACCATCCTGGAAGGGGCCGCTATGCCGAACAAGGTATTCGTCGTCGGAGTCGGAATGACCAAGTTCGAAAAGCCCGGCAGTCGGGAGGGTTGGGACTATCCGGATATGGCTCGCGAATCGGGCACCAAGGCACTCGCTGATGCTTCAGTGGCCTACACCGAAATCGAGCAGGGCTTCGTCGGCTACGTCGCGGGCGACTCAACCTGCGGCCAGCGTGCACTCTACGAACTCGGCATGACCGGGATCCCGATCGTCAACGTCAATAACAACTGCTCGACCGGCTCCACGGCACTGTTCCTGGCGGCCCAGGCAGTCCGCGGCGGACTGGTGGACTGCGCGTTGGCGTTGGGTTTCGAGAAGATGCAACCCGGTTCGCTGGGCGGCGGGGCGCAGGATCGCGAGTCACCACTGGGCAATCACATCAAGGCACTCGTGAAGTTGGACGAACTTACTTTCCCGGTGGCCCCGTGGATGTTCGGTGCCGCCGGCCGGGAGTACATGCGGGAATACGGAGCCACCGCCGAGCATTTCGCCAAGATCGGCTACAAGAATCACAAGCATTCGGTGAACAATCCCTACGCGCAGTTCCAGCAGGAGTACAGCCTGGACGACATTCTGGGCGCCAAGATGATCTCCGATCCGCTGACGAAGTTGCAATGCTCGCCGACTTCAGACGGTTCCGCTGCGGTGGTGCTGGCATCCGAGGCCTTCGTCGACTCCCACGGACTGGCCGGCCAAGCCGTCGAGATCGTCGGTCAGGCCATGACCACCGACTTTGCCTCGACCTTTGACGGATCAGCCCGCAACATCATCGGCCACGATATGAATGTCCAAGCGGCGCAAAAGGTTTACGACCAGAGCGGTCTGGGACCGGAAAACTTTCAGGTCATCGAATTGCATGACTGCTTCTCAGCCAACGAGTTGCTGCTCTACGAGGCGCTCGGACTCTGCGGAGCCGGTGAAGCGCCGAAGCTGATCGACTCCGGTGACACCACTTACGGCGGGCGCTGGGTGGTCAACCCGTCCGGCGGACTGATCTCCAAGGGCCATCCGTTGGGCGCGACCGGACTCGCGCAGTGCACCGAGTTGACCTGGCAGCTGCGCGGTACCGCCGATGCCCGGCAGGTGGACAACGTCACCGCCGCCTTGCAACACAACATCGGCCTGGGCGGGGCGGCGGTCGTCACCGCTTATCAGCGCGCCGAGCGGTAGATGTACTCGGCTAGAGCGTGATGATCTCGTAGGCCCCGTCGGCGTACCGGGCTCTGATCGTTTTCTTGTCGTATTTGCCGACGCTGGTGCGCGGGATCTCGTCGATGAACGTCCAGCGCTCCGGTATCCACCACCTGGCGACCTTGTCGGCGAGGAAGGTCCTCAGCTCATCGGGAGCCAGCTCGACGCCCTCGTGCAGCACCACCGTGGCCAGTGGACGTTCCTGCCAACGTTCGTCGGGAACGCCGACCACTGCAGCCTCACGCACCGACGGATGGGCGATCAGGGTGTTCTCCAACTCCACCGAGGAGATCCATTCGCCGCCGGATTTAATGACGTCCTTGGCACGGTCGGTCAGCGTGATGTAGCCCATCGGGTCGATCCGGCCGACGTCGCCGGTGCGCAACCACCCGGAGGTGAATTTCGACGGGTCGGTGTCGCGGTAGTAGGAGCCGGTGATCCACGGTCCGCGGACCTCCAATTCACCAACGGCCACACCGTCATTCGGCAGCACCGCACCCTCATCGTCGACGATACGGGCCGTCACCCCGCACATGGGCCGTCCCTGGGTGGCACGGATCTCCCACACCTTGTCCGCAGGCGTACCGGGCACCGGCCAGGCCAACGTTGCCATCGGCGAGGTCTCGGTCATCCCCCACAGTTGCCGGATTTGCACGCCGTAACGCTGCTCGAAAGTCTGCATCAACGACACCGGCACTGCCGAACCCCCGCAGGCCACCAGTCGCAACGACGAGATATCGTGCCCGGGTTCGCGTTCCAGGTAGTTCATCACATCGTTCCAGATGGTGGGCACCGCACCGGTGACCGTCGGACGCTGGGTCTCAATGAGGTTCACCAACGACTTGGCGTCCATGAACCGGTCCGGAAGCACGATGTCGGCGCCCGCCATCAGGGCGGCATACGGAAGGCCCCAGGCGTTCGCGTGGAACATCGGCACGATTGCGAAAGCCTTGTCCGAGAAGCTCAATCCCATCCCGTTACCACTGCAGACCGCCATCGAGTGCAGGTAACTCGAACGGTGTCCGTACACCACGCCCTTCGGATTGCCGGTGGTTCCACTGGTGTAACACATTGCCGCGGCCGAGTTCTCGTCGATCTCGGGCCAGTCGAACTTGTCGGACTCCGCGGCGGTGATCTCGTGATAGCGCAACACCCGCTTACCTGAAGCCTCAAAAGGCCCCAGGTCACCGGACCCGACCACGATCACGGTATGGACGGTCTCCATCCGGGGCAGTACCGGCGCAAGGATGGCCGCCAGTGAGATGTCGGCGATGACCACCTGGTCCGCGGCCTCGTAGGCGACGAACTCGATCTGCTCGGGGAACAGCCGGATGTTGAGGGTGTGCAGCACCGCCCCCATCGAGGGAATCGCGACGTAGGCCTCCAGGTGCTCCTGGTTGTTCCACATGAAGGTGGCAACCCGCTGATCGGAGTCGATACCCAGCCGGCGCAGTGCATTGGCCAGGCGCGCGGCCTGCCGTCCGACCTCGGAATAGGTCGCATGCCGGAATCCGTCACCGGTGGCGGTGGTGACGGTGCGGTCGCCGTGGACGCCTACCGCGTATCGCAGGATCGCCGCGACGGTGAGCGGGGAGTTCTGCATGGTGCTATCCATGGGGGTCCTTCGATCGCGTTGACCTGCTGGTGGGCGCATACTATCGCCGCAGCAGACAGCCGCCGGCCCTTACTCCCTCAGAGAAACCCACCGGTCCGCGCAACGCTGGGGCTATCTGCGGCGATAGACGTAGCGGATCATTGGTCCGAACGCACCTCAGGAGGCGGCAATGCGCAGGTTCGCGATACTTGCCGCCGTGGCAGTGGCGGCCTGCGGGGTGCTAGCCGGGCCCGCCGGACCGGCCTGGGCCGAGGAGTCGGCCCAGGACACGATCAACCGCCTCCAGAAAGAGGGCTATACCGTGACCCTCGACAAGATCGGCACCGGCCCGATGTCCAAATGCGTGGTCACCAGCGTGCGCAACCCGCAGACCGTCACCCAGTGGGTTCCCTACGTCGGGCCGGGCCTGGGCAGGTTCGACTCCAGTTTTCTGGTACCGGTGGTGACGAGTCAGTCCATCTCCGTCTCGCTGGACTGCTCCCAGCGCTAATGCTCAGGACGCCGCGCGCAACTCCCGGCCAGCCTTGGAACGCTCACGTGCAGTAATCGCGCCGTCGTAGTCGGCCACGTACAGCCGAGTGCCGTCCGGGCTGACGGCGATGCATGACACCGGGCTACCCGCGTCGATGCGATCCGAGATCGTGGCCGTGGCGGTATCGATGACGACAACCTCGCTACCGTCAACCAGGTAGGCCGACCCGCCGCTGACAATCACCTGGACCGGTAAGCCGTCGACCGCGATGGTGTCAACGACCCGGCCGGCGTCCCCGTCGACAACCCGTACCACTCCGCCGAGTTCGTCGTCCCATCCGGTTACCAGGATGCGACGGTTGTCCCGATCGACGGCGATATCGCCGATGGATCCGTTCAGCGCGACGGTGTGCAGAACACGACGGGCCTGGACGTCGATGACGACCAATGAACCACCGGAATCAGAGTTGAGCGCCGCGTACAGTCGGGTGCCGTCGGCGTTGATCCGGACGGTGTCGACCCAGTCGTCGACCGTCCGGGTGACGGTGATGGTCTTGGACTTGCCGCTCTCGGTGTCGATCACGGCGATGTCGGCGACCTGATCACCCGAGCGGGCCAGGTAGATCACGGCGCCGTCGGGGCTGACCGCGAGACCACGAGCACCGACGGTGATCTCCTTGGCGGCCAGGGTCGAACCAGCCTTGAGATCGATCGCGACGACGCTGTCTTCTTCGCGGGATGCGGTGTTGACGTAGGCACGGTCCGCGACGGCGACCGCGTACGGCTCGGCGATCCCAGCCACGGTCGCACTGACCGTCAGCGTCACGAGGTCGATGACCGACACCGAATCATCGCTGTAATGGGCGGCCACTAACTGCCGGCCGTCGCGACTCAGAGCCATGTCGGTAACCGCGCCGGGCAGCCCGGCCAAGTGACCGGCGGCCAAGCGGAGTGGTTCGGCGGTCGAGCGAACGCCGGACCGCTTAGTGGCGGCGGTGACGATCCGCGGGCTCGACAGCCGCACCGTGTCGGTGGGGCGTTCGGCAACCGCGGTCATACCCATCGTGTTCGCCATTCTCAAGCACCTCCATTAGCCCGACGTGGTCGGGGAAGCGATAAAAAATCGGGATAAACATTCCGACGCCAGCATTGACGGTCGCAACACTGATTCTAACGGCGGCCGGTGACACGGAATTCCGAGTCGCGGGCCGCACTGCCCCAGCAAGCTTAAATTTCCGATGCACGGGAATAAACTCACCGGGTTGTCACGCCGCACCCCGTGGCGCCCGCGACGGCGCTGTTCAGCCGATGAATTCCGGATCGCCGAACGGTGTCTCAATGCCGCATCGTCGGCCTATCGGGGGTCTCCGGAGATCCTTAATCACAACGGTGAAATGCGGCGCACATCACAACGCAATGGTGGGTGTCAGGCCGACCTGTATCGGGCCGATCGAAGCTAGAACCTCGCCGATCGAAGCTGGGACTCACAGCATTTGTTCGACGAAATCGCGACTGCGGACCGGATCGGCACCCGCGACGTAGGCCGGTTCGGTGTGGTCGACCAGGGTGCCCTTGGCGACCCGGCGTTTGGCCTGGCGGAACTCCCGCAACGGACCCAACGCGGCCTGGGCGGTGTTGATGGCGGTCCAGGTCGCCGTCCGGCGTGCGGCACGTTCCACCGGATTGGGTGGGGTGTACATCACCATTTCCGCCGCCCAATCCGTCATCGCATCGCGGATGCCCCAGTCGAAGAACTTGACCTTCTGCGGGGCATCAGGGTTGCTCATCAGGGCCTGCCCGGTGGTCATCGCGGCTCCGTGAGTCAGCGCCAATCGCGGCAGATAGGACTTGAGGCAGTCCAGGGTTTCGGCCTTGGTCGCCGGCAGATCGGTGCCACCCAGCGCGTGGCCGACCCGGACGAATTCGGAGTAGTAGCGGTCGATGTCACGTAGTGGCATGGGGTGGTACATCTGATGTCCGGTCGCGATTCCCCACACCACGGTTGCATAGTTCCAACGCAACCATTCAGGGTCGTCGGCATCGTAGGGCAGTCCGTCCGGCCGGATTCCTTTGACGGTGTGATGCATCGACCGCACCGTCTGCGCGAGTTTTTCGGCCGTCTGCGTCGATCCGTAACCGGTGCCGATAAAGAACGCCACCGAGTGCGCCAGCCGCAGTTGCGCTCCTTCGATGTCGAAGCGGCCGGTCGGAACGCCGTTCTCATCGCGTTCGACGACCCTGGAATGGTCCGATCCCATCCAGAAGATGCTGGGATCGAGGCGCTCGATGAACGCCGCGCACTGCAGGCCGAAGATCAGCGCCGAGGTGTGCGAATGCACGTGCCACACCGCACTGCCCGGACCGAACCACCCGGGATCACCCTCGGGTCCGGCGAAGTCGAGGCCACGGAAGAACCTGCTCCTGATGTCCCGGTTGAAGTCCGACCTGACCTTGTGTTCCACGAGCTGATGCGGCAGCAGCAGTTTCATTCCCACCGGTTCCTTCCCCGGAGCAGCAACCCCGGTCGCATCTCCAAGCCAAGGTAGCACCGTTGAGCGCGTCCAAACCGGCGCGGAGTGGCGAAAAACCCGTACCGATTTGTCCCTGGCCAGCCATAGTCAGACCCGTGATGCCTCAACTGCCATTCCCGCAGCCACACCCGCTGCATGCCGGGGACGAGTTGCTGGCCCTGCGGACAACCGGGCCAATCCATCGGGTCCGGACGCCGGTCGGCGACGAGGCCTGGCTGGTGACCGGCTACGCCCAGGTGCGCGAACTGATGGACGAGGACCGACTCGGCCGGTCGCACCGAACACCGGAGACCGCGCCGCGCAGTCGTGCGTCGGCCTTGTTCGGCGGGCCGATCGGTGACTTCGACGCCGAGCCTGCCGGCCACAAAAGGATGCGGTCCCTGCTGCAGCCACACTTTTCCCCCCGCCGCATGCGCGCATTGGAACCCAAGGTGGAGGCGCTGACCAAAAGCCTGTTGGATCAATTGGCAGATGACGGTCCGCCAGCTGACCTGTATGCCAAACTCGCCGGACCACTTCCGGCTCTGGTCATCTGCGAGCTACTCGGCGTGCCGTATGACGACAGGGACACCTTCCGGGTTTGGGTCGATTCGGCGGCGTTCGACACCGACCCGGTCCAGTCGGGACAGGGCATGGTTGCTTTGGTGGATTACGGCGTAAGCCTCGTCGCCCAGAAGCGGCACCACCCTGGTGACGATGTGATCTCCCATCTCTGCGAGGTTGACGACCTCGCTGATGTCGAAATCGCCGTCTTGGCTGTGAGCCTGTTATTCGCCGGCTACGAGACAACTGTCATCCAGATCTGGCTGCAGACAGTGCAGTTGCTGAGTGGCTCACGCAAATGGCAGACGCTGCTCGACGACCCGTCGCTGATTCCGAAGGCAACGGAGGAGTTGATCAGGGCTTCGATGATCGGCGGTGTGGGTATTCCGCGCTACGCGCGCGACGCCATCGACATCGCTGGTGTCACCATTGCCGAGGGCGATTTAGTGCTACTGGATCCCGGTTCGGCTAACAACGATCCGGCGTTCTTCACAAATCCTGACGTCGTTGATTTCAATCGCACCGGACCGAAGCCGCTGTCGTTCGGGTACGGCGGGCGGTACTGCCTGGGGGCCCCGTTAGCCCGAATGGAACTGAATTCTGTTTTCTCCCAGATGATCCCGCGCTTTCCGGATATGCGGCTTACGGCGGACGCTGCAACGCTGCGCATCAACACTGATGCGTTGGGTTCGGGCCTGGTCGCGCTGCCGGTCAGCTGGGGCGATGGGTGACTACCGATGAACGGCCGAGCGCGGGCAGCCGAGCCGGCTGGGCTGTATTGGCCCTGCTACTCCTCGCATTGGCTCTCGGCGCAGTAGCCATCGTGGCCGACGGGCAGCCCAATGCCGGTAGTCCGGTGCCGACGGGGCTCGTCGGAGGCGGTGGTCCGGTGCCGGAGGAGCCGGCGCTGACAACATCCGTCACACTGCAACCAGTCGGGTCGCTCAGTGTCGCCGGAGTCGGGAACAACAGGACACTGGCATGCGACGACAAGCTCGTCAGCGTCAGTGGTGTGGACAACACCGTGGTTCTCACCGGCCGCTGTGCCCGTGTCGACATCTCGGGCGTCCAGAACACGGTGACCATCGACGAGGCAGGCGTCATCGACGTCTCCGGCATGAATAACAAGGTGGTGTTCCATTCCGGCTCACCGGAACTTAAAGAGTCGGGTATCGACAACACGGTTCGGCAAGGTTGACGGCAGTTCAACCGGGCCGTACAGCGTGACCGAGGGTTACCACGTGCGCCGGTGACACCGGCATGCGTTCGGGAAGCCTGACCGTGAGCATCCCGTCATCGACCTGCCAGTCCACCTGCTCGTCGAGTCCCAGGACCCGCACAGTATCGATGTCGGTCGCATCAACGCCACGAATGCCGAACTCACGCTCAGGTAGGTCGAGCAGGATCGCATTGACCGCGCCGTCGCGCTGGGTGAAGCGGACCCCGGCGCCGGTGGTGGTGGTGGCCTCGGCGATGTCCCATGGTCGGGTGCGGTAGATCGCCTTTCCGTTGACACTCATCCACGCACCCAGCCCGCGCAGCGGCGCCAGTTGTTCGTCGGGAATCACTCCGCGTTCATCGGGTCCGATTCCGATCAGCAGGTTGCCGTTCTTGGACACGATGTCGGCGAATGAACGGACTAACTCAGTGGACGTGACAATGTCCTGGGGCCGCTCATTGCGATTCGCACCGAAGGAGTGTCCGACACCGCGGGTTGACTCCCATTTCTTGTCCTGAACCTCGGAAAACTGCGCGTACTCCGGGGTACGCATGTCGTAGTGATGGTTGGCCGGGAAAGTCAGTGACTTGTAGCTTGCAGGAATGAAGGCCCAGAAGCGTTGCGCCGCAATTCCTCCCAGTCGGGCCAGGGCATCAGTGACCATTCCCCGATGCTGCGTCGGCTCGATCCATCGGTCGTTGATGACCCCATCGGGCACGGTGTTGTAGTACTCGGCGAACAATGCAGGTAGATCACCGCCGGCGGGCCAGCAGATGTCGTTCCACAGCACCGACGGCTGGTAGCGGCTGATGAGTTCGCGCACATGGGTGTCGGCGTAGCCAACGTAGTCATCGGTGTGTGGAACCGCCAGAAAGCTGTCGGCGGGATTCCGTAGCAGAGCGTCGTTATAGGGCCAGTCGTAGCCGCCGGAGTAGTACAGGCCCATCCGCATCCCGGCGTCGAGTACCGCACGGCGCAGGTCCCCGACGAGATCGCGGCGAGATTGATAGCGGCCTTTGCGCGGATGTTCCAACTCGGTTGGCCACAGGCAGAACCCGTCGTGGTGTTTAGTCGTCAGCACCACATAGCCGGCCCCGGCGTCGCGGCAGACGGCCGCGATCGCGTCCATGTCGGCGGCGGCCGTGCCGGTGTCGAAGCTCGCAACGAAGTCGTCATAGGTGGCGTCGGTGCCGTAAGTGTCGCGCTGATGACACCAGGTCGGACTGCCTTCAAGACGGCTGCTGTTGAGGTACCACTCAGCGTAGGGATTGTCCCGCAACATCGCCGCCGGACCGGCTTCTTTGAGCAACTGCTGGATATCGGGCACCTGGGGCGCCCAGCCTGGCACCGAATACAGCCCCCAGTGCAGGAAGATCCCGAGTTTGGCATCGTCGTACCACTGCGGAAGGGGATGGGTTGCGACGGATTCCCACGTGGGGTCGTACATCCACGAAGGGTACGCCGCCAGCGGCAGATGCAGTCAGTGCAAATGCGGTCAGTGCAGATGCAGGAGGTGCGGCGCGAACATCCCGAACGCCATGAAAGCCAGCCCGATCAGGAACGCCAGCCCACCGGCCAGAAAGCCGGGACCAATCAGCCCGGTTATCACGGCCGCAGAGGCGAGCACGATGCCTACCTGGAACCCGGCTGATGCGAACTCATAGTTGTGGTACTTCGCGAGCATCTCGTCGCGAAGATGCTCGGACTCGACGGCGCGGACTCTGAGTTCTTCAGTCCCCTCGCCCTTTCCATCGGCGGCACTGGGTTCGGAACGATAACGCTCGGCGGTTGCGGTCCACTCAGCGATTTGCTTTTCTGTCGCGGCCCTCTGATTCGGGTCAGTAATGCCGGTGAGGTTCAGCGTGGCCTGTTCAGCGGCGATCACATTCGAGGAACGTCTGACATTCTTCGCCTGAAAGAAGTTCCACAAATTCGACGCCTCGATCTGAGCGTTGAGAGCCGTGGTCTGCGCACTCTTCCCGGCGGTCTCAGCAAAGGCCAAAAACAGCGCCAGCACCGCAATCACCAGCGCCATTCGCTTATTGGCGACCGAGATACCACCGAGGCCGCCGCCGTGGTCCTCGTCGTGTTGGATCTTATGCTCCATCTCGTGCTGCACCGCGTGTACGCCGCGACTCACATCACACCTCTATCGTCTTCCGTGGCACCGGTGCTTGGCGGGCCTCTCACCGGCAGGTTTCGCCGACGTTATCACCCCGGCGTTGCTGGCGTGGCCCCTGGCGAATGACAACACTCCGATGCCCCCGATGGAAATCCGGTGCCCCCAGTCGGACTCGAACCGACACTGTGCGGATTTTAAGTCCGCTGCCTCTGCCAATTGGGCTATGGGGGCGCGCCGAACTCGGCAGGAGAAACCGTACCCGTATCGCACACTGCTGCAATGACACCGCTGGAACTATGGTGAACACCGACCGACCGCAACTATGGTGAGAACTGGCCCCCCTACCGGGTCATTGAAGGAGAGACTGACATGGGTATTCCTGAGACCAAGCGCGTCGGCGGCTGCACCTGCCGCTGCAACGTCTGCAAGGGCGGCACGCATTGCCGCAACATCGGCAGCGGTTGCAAGGTCAAGCTCTAAACACTTCCCACAGAATCAATTCATCTCAATCACCTGGGCGGAATCGACAGCGCGATCCCGTCGAGAATGTCGTGCTCGCTCACGACGATTTCGTCGATCCCGGCCCGTTCACCTAATGCGGCTGCGAGTTCCTGAACGACGATCGCCCCGCCGCCGATCACGTCCACCCGGCCCTCGTGCATCGGTCCCAGCGCTGCGCGCTGCGCGCGGGTCATCCCGATCAACTCGTCGCACACCGCCAGCATGTCGCTGAACCGGATCCGAGAAAGATGAATGGCCTCAGAGTCATAGGTGTCCATACCCTGCGCCAGCGCCGCGATCGTCGTGAAGGTGCCGGCCACCCCCACCCAGGTCTTGGCCCCTTCCACCGGGACGACGCGCAGCGCCTCGGCAAGACGTTCGCGAACCACCTCCCGGGCGGCAGCCACCTCGGAAGTCGTCGGCGGATCGGAATGCAGGCAACGCTCGGTCATCCGCACGCAACCGATATCAGCCGAATAGCTGGACTTCACACCATTACTATCGCCGAGTACCACTTCGGTGGATCCGCCACCCAGATCGACGACAACGAATGGTGCTGCAGCAGAATCTAATTCGCCGACCGCGCCGTTGAAGGACAGTTCGGCTTCCTGGGATCCGGTAATGACCTCAGCGATCGCACCGGGAACCACATCGCCCAGCACGGAGGCCGTCATCGCGAAGAACTCATCGCGGTTGGCCGCGTCCCGGGTGGCCGATGTCGCCACCATCCGCAGCCTGCGAACACCGTGATTACGCAGCAGCACCGAGTAGTCCGCCAGTGCCGCCTCGGTGCGCACCAGCGCGTCGGCGGAAAACTGTCCGGTGGCGTCGACACCCTCGCCGAGTCGGACTATCCGCATTTCCCGATGCAAGTCACGCAGCCGGTGATCAACCCGGTCCGCGATCAGCAACCGGATCGAGTTGGTTCCGCAGTCAATCGCCGCCACGGTGTTCGCCTCAGCTGTCACGTCCACTCCCCTGCCACCAGTATCCCGGCCATCGCTGCCTCGCCGGCTACCATCGCCAGCGCCTGATCGCCCATCGGGTTGACCCCCCGGCCCTTGGCCAACGCGTGCGCCATTACCACGTGCAGACACTTCACCCGGTCGGGCATGCCACCGCCGGAGAAGGTGATGCCGAGTGGTTCGATCGCATCACGCTCGGCCAGGTAAGACTCGTGGGCCCGCCAATACGCCCCGGCCAATTCCGGATCATCCCGCAGCGCGGCGGTCATCGTCCGCATCACGCCCTCGGACTCCAGCCGGCTGGCCGCAGCGGTCAGCACCGGATGCGTCAGGTAGTACAGCGTTGGGAACGGCGTGCCATCGCCGAGCCGCGGCGCCGTCTTCACCACACCCGGCTCTCCGTTCGGACATCGGTAGGCGATCTCGAGCACACCACGCGGCTCCCGACCGAGCTGGCGGGCCACCGCGTCGAGATCAGCGTGGTCAACCACCGGGGACGGGGGCAGGCGGCTCCGGCGCGACGGGCTCGGGCGCGACGGGGGGCGGCGCGACGGGGGGCGGCGGACCGTGTGGCGCATCAGCGATGGTGTGCCACAGCGAGGTGTACCACGGATCGCCGCTTCGGGCAGCGCCCGCCCGGGGGCCGTCGGGTGTCGGCGCCGCCGCCGATTGAGGCAGCTGTACCTGGTACGGGATCTCTCCGGGCATGACGAATCCCAGCCGTTCGCGGGCCTGGGCGGCGACGTATACCGGGTCCGCGAGTCTGGCCTTCTGACCTTCCAAGTCGGCGATCTGCTCGCGCAGGGCGGATTCGCTGGCAGCCAGCTGTTTCATCTCGGTGCGCTGAGCGAAATAGGTGCGCACCGGTCCCGCGATGGTCAGGGTTAGGACGCACACCATCGCGGCAAGGATGGCGGCCCGGCGCGCAGTGAACCCGAGGCGTTGCTCGCGTTGCTGCTCAATCGACGCCGCGATCACGCGCCGGATCGGGGCGGTCAGGTCGTGGCGCACTGACTCCGCCTGCGCTCGCAGGCCGGTTGAACGCACGCCCCGGGTGCCGCCGACTGCCGGGCGTGACCGACCGCGGCCCGACGCACCCGGTCGGGACGCCGGTGTGCGCCGCTTCGAGTCCGGCCGTTTGCCTTCCGCCACAGTCGTTTCCGCGATTCTTCCGTTTCTGCGATTTCTCGGGTTCGGCCCGACTGCTACTGGTACTCGATTCTATTCGGTTCCGATCTATTCGGTTCCGATCTATTGGGTTCCGATCTATTGGGTTCCGACGAAACGAGGGAAGGCCAAGTCACCCGCGTAGCGAGCGGCGTCGCCGAGCGTCTCCTCGATCCGCAGCAGCTGGTTGTACTTCGCGACGCGCTCACTGCGGGCCGGAGCACCGGTCTTGATCTGGCCGCTGCCGGTCGCCACCACCAGATCGGCGATGGTGGTGTCCTCGGTCTCACCGCTGCGATGGCTCATCATGGTGCGGTAGCCGGCATTGTGGGCCAGAGCGACGGCGTCGAGGGTTTCGGTGAGCGTGCCGATCTGGTTCACCTTCACCAGCAGCGCGTTGGCTGCGCCGCGTTCGATGCCGTCCTCGATGCGCTCGGGGTTGGTGACGAACAGGTCGTCGCCGACGATCTGAACCCGGTCGCCGATCGCGGTGGTCAGGTTGACCCAGCCGTCCCAGTCGTTCTCGTCGAAGGGGTCCTCGATGGATACCAACGGATACGCCCCGATCAGATCGGCGTAAAACTCACCCATCTGCTCAGCCGTCCGGGTCTGCTTCTCAAAGTTGTACTCGGTCCCGGAGTAGAAACCGTTAGCGGCGACGTCGAGAGCAAGTGCCATGTCGGTGCCCGGTTTGAAACCAGCCGACTCGATGGCCGAGCAGATCAGGTCCAGCGCGGCGTGGGTGCCGGCGACGTCGGGCGCGAACCCGCCCTCGTCGCCCAATCCGGTTGCCAGACCCTGTTTCTTGAGCACCGCCTTCAGCGCGTGGTAGACCTCTGCTCCCCAGCGCAGTGCCTCTTTGAAATTCGGTGCACCGATCGGCGCCACCATGAATTCCTGGACGTCGACACCGGTGTCGGCATGTGCGCCGCCGTTGAGGATATTGAACATCGGCACCGGCAGGATGTGCGCGTTGGGCCCACCCAGATAGCGGAACAGGGGCAGCCCGGCCGAGTCCGCGGCGGCTTTAGCCACCGCCAGCGAGACGCCGAGTATCGCGTTGGCGCCCAACCGGGACTTGTCGGCGGTGCCGTCGAGGTCGAGCAGGGTCTGGTCGATGAGTCGCTGATCGTCGGCGGAGAGTCCGATGACGGCCGGTGCGATCTGGTCGAGAACCGCCTCGACCGCCTTCTGGACGCCCTTACCGCCGTATCGGGATCCGCCGTCGCGCAACTCGACGGCCTCATGCTCTCCGGTCGATGCGCCGGAGGGCACCGCCGCGCGCGCGAAGGTG
>CAIWCQ010000057.1 GCA_903911165.1 uncultured Actinomycetes bacterium
CCGCTTCCCGTCGTGCAGGAGGCGCCGGTGCTCGCGCCTCCGCGGGTCGTCGCACCGCCCGCATTCGTTCCAGCACCCGCAGCGGAATTGGTCCCTCAGGCCCAGATACCTGCCCCCGCCGCGCCCGTTCCGGCAGCCCCTGCCCCAGTAGTCCCTGCTCCCGTCGCACCCGCCCTCGTCGCGCCCGCCCCCGTCGCGCCCGTTCCGGTGGCTCCTGCGCCGGTGGTGGTCGTCCCGCCGATCCTGCCCCAACTGCTGCCGCAACTTCTGCCCCAAATCCTGCAGCCACCGGTCCGCAGCGCCCCGGCGCCGCGCTCCCCGGTAACGTCGTCCGCGCCGGCGCCGTCGACGGTCTCGTCGTCTTCGGCGCCATCTTCCCCGGCGCCATCTTCCCCGGTTTCGTCTTCCCCAGTCTCGTCTGGGCCGGTCTCGTCCGGGCCGGTCTCGTCTGCGCCAGTGACGTCACCCGTGGTCGTCGAATCGACCCCAAGCGCAACCGAATCCATCTCCGGAGCCGTTCCTGGTTCAACTGCGGCATCGACGACCCCGTTGTTGCCGAGTAGTCCTGCGGCGTAGGTAAAACGTGGCCTCGGCGTACCTGGTTGGCCCGCCCACCGTTCCAGCCCGGTACTTTGACTGCTCATGAGCACTTCGGAGATCGCCACCGTCCTTGCCTTCCACGACGCACTGAGCAATGCAGACGTCGGCACCCTGGTGTCACTGGCGAGTAGCGATATCGAGCTCGGCGACGCTGGCGGTGCAGCCCAGGGACACGCGGCCCTGCGGGACTGGGCGCGACGAACAGACGCGACCGTCGACGTTGGCGACATCTACTACCGCGACGGCGTTGTCGTCGTCGAGGAGAAGATCACTTCCGGAATCGGCGAAGTCAGCACCGCGGCGTCGGCGTTCCGGGTGGTGCACGATCACATCACCTCGGTGTTCCGCCATGACAGCCTCGCCGCCGCACTGGCCGCCACCGAATTGACCGACGAAGACTTCCAGGCCTGAATTCACATGCGCGGAATCATCCTGGCCGGCGGATCAGGCACCCGGCTTTACCCGATCACCCAGGGCGTCAGCAAGCAACTTCTGCCGGTCTACGACAAGCCGATGATCTACTACCCGCTGTCAACGCTGATGACGGCCGGCATCCGCGACATTCTGGTGATCACCACGCTCCAGGATCGCCCGGCCTTCGAGCGACTCCTCGGCGACGGTTCGCAGTTCGGTATCGCCATTACCTACGCAGTGCAGGATCGTCCTGAGGGCCTAGCGCAGGCTTTTGTGATCGGCGCCGATCACATCGGTACCGGCCCGGTCGCCCTGATCCTCGGTGACAACATCTTCTATGGCCCGGGAGTGGGCACGAATCTCAAGCGCTTCGCGGGAGTCGAGGGTGGTGCCATCTTTGCTTACTGGGTTGCAAACCCATCGGATTACGGAGTCGTCGAATTCGATTCCGCAGGAAGAGCATTGGCACTTGAGGAGAAGCCAGCGACACCGAAGTCCAA
>CAIWCQ010000058.1 GCA_903911165.1 uncultured Actinomycetes bacterium
CCCCGTCGCTGAGCCGGTTGTCGAACCGCTCGTCGACCCGGTCGTCGAACCCTTCGTCCAACCCGTCGCTGAACCGCTCGTCGAACCGCTCGCCGACCCGGTCGTTGAACCCGCCGTCGAACTGGTGCCCGAGGCCGTCTCCGAACCCGTCGCTGAGCCGGTCGTCGACCCGGTGACCGGCTAGGTCATAAGTTAGGCGAGGTCACGGGTTAATCGTGTTTTCGCCGACCTGACGGCCCCAGACGTACTCGCTAATGAACGGCTGACCCAGTTCGAAGTGGTTGTACGGCGCTAGGGAAGCCCCGGTGTCGGCAACTAGATACGGCGCCGGCCAGAAATCACGGTTGATCGGTTGCCAGCACCCGGGCGCCCCTCCGGGACCGCCGCGGGCGTTGACCCGCGGCAGGTTTTCCGGATACACGTACGGATTCGGGGCGCCCAACACCAGTGAGTTCGTCGCTAGCGAGTAACCGTTCCCTCCGAATGACGACAGGGCGAGCGGTACGAGTTCGGCCACGTTGCGGATCGTGCAGAAGATCTCCGGGCTGTAGGTGTTGAGCAGTCTTGAGGTGGCGAGCAGGTCACTGGTGGCCCGAATCAGCGGTGGTGCGCCACGGGTGACGGTGTCCGTCGCCGTTCCGGCGAAACCCATCGTCGCCAGCAGTGCGGCATCGAGAGCACCCTGCTGGGTGTCAAGGGTGCGCGCCGTTGTCGTCGCGTTGTCCAGACCGTCAAACAGTTCCGGGCCGGCGCGAGTGACGATGTCAGCCAGTTCGGTCAGGTTGCGAACGCCCTCGCGCAGTTGAGGAAGTCTGGGGTTGAGTTCGGTGAGGATCGCGTTCGCGTCGGTCAGCGAGCGGCCGAAGGATGTCCCCAACCCGGTCAATGCCTCGGCGGCCGCTGACAGGGTGAGGTTGAGTTGCACCGGATCGATTTTCTCGGCGATGCCGGAGACGGTTTCGAAGAGGGTTTGGAACTCGGTGGTGACCGTGGTTGCGGTGATCACGTCACCGTCGGAAATGCGCGCAGCCGCAGGATTCCGCGGAGCGGTGAAGGCCAACATCTTGTTGCCGAAAATCGTGGAGGCCACCACATCCGCGCCGACGTTCACCGGCATGACCGGTAGGTAGCGGGCATCGACATGGACCTCGAGTCGCGCCGCGGACACCCCGTCGTCCTGCACCGCGTCGATGGTCGTCACTCTGCCGATCAGTACGCCGTTGAAGGTGGCTTTGGCGCCGGGATCGAGCACCAATCCGGAGCGCCCCGACATCACGATCAGACGGATCGTGTCGGAAAAGGCGCCTCGGGATTGCAGGAACAGCAGGCTCGCGACCGTGCCGATGACAACAAGCAACACCAGGCCGGCGAGCTTGTGTGGCTGTCGGTCGTAGAAGTTCACTTCAATAAAAACGTACCCGCTGCCGGGTCCGGTGCGACCACTCGGGATAATCAATGCGCGCGGGAGTGGAAACCCACCCGCAGAAACCAGCTCAGCCAGGCTCGATAGGAGCAGCCATGACCATCATCGAGGCGGACACAGCCACCGGCACCGATTTCCAGGAGGAAGTCGCCGCGACCCAGCGGTACTTCGAGAGCCCTCGGTTCACCGGTATCACCCGGCTCTATACCGCCCGCCAGGTCGTCGAGCAGCGCGGCACCATTGCGGTGGATTACACCGTGGCGCGCGAAACGTCAGCGGCATTCCACGCCCGCCTGCGCGAGTTGTTCGCACAGCACCGGTCGATCACCACGTTCGGGCCGTACACACCCGGCCAGGCAGTGGCCATGAAGCGCTGCGGCATCGAGGGTATCTACCTCGGCGGCTGGGCGACCTCGGCGAAGGGTTCGGTCACCGAGGATCCCGGGCCCGATCTGGCGAGCTACCCACTGAGCCAGGTGCCCGACGAGGCCGCCGGCCTGGTCCGTGCGTTGCTGACCGCGGATCGCAACCAGCATTACCTGCGGTTGCAGATGACTGACGAGCAGCGTGCCGCCACGCCCGCCGTGGACTACCGCCCGTTCATCATCGCCGACGCCGACACCGGCCATGGCGGCGATCCGCACGTGCGAAACCTGATCCGTCGATTCGTCGAAGCCGGCGTGACCGGGTACCACATCGAGGACCAGCGTCCCGGCACCAAGAAGTGCGGTCATCAGGGCGGCAAGGTGCTGGTGCCGTCGGATGAGCAGATCAAGCGTCTCAACACCGCGCGGTTCCAACTCGACATCATGGGCGTGCCCGGGATCATCGTGGCGCGCACCGACGCCGAGGCGGCCAACCTGATCGACGGCCGTTCCGACGAGCGCGATCAACCGTTCCTGCTCGGCGTCACCAACCTCGATATCCCGCCGTACAAGGCGTGCTTCCTGGCGATGCTGCGTCGCTTCCACACCCAGGGGGTCACCGAACTCAACGGACACCTGCTCTACGCCCTGCCTGAGGGCGAGTACACGGCGGCCGATACCTGGCTCAAGAACCGGGGTATCACGCCACTGATCGACGAGGCGGCAGCCACGTGGACCAACAGCCGTCAGGGATCACTGGATGTGTTGTTCGACCGGGTCGAGTCGCAGTTCGTCGACGCCTGGCAGGACGACGCCGGCCTGGAGACCTACGGCAACGCCGTCGGCGAACTGCTGCGGTTCAAAGAGAGCGAGGGCGAAGCGCTATCGATGAAGCCGGCCGAGTGGGCAGACTTCGCCAGGACCGCGTCGCTGTACGCCGCCCAGCGCAAGGCCGCCGAAATCGGGGTGGAGGCGGCGTGGGACTGCGAGCGAGCCCGGACCCCGGAGGGTTACTACCAGGTTCGCGGCGGCATCCCCTACGCGATCGCGAAATCGCTTGCCGCGGCACCGTTTGCGGATCTGCTGTGGATGGAAACCAAGACTGCCGACTTGGCCGAGGCCCGCGAGTTCGCCGAGGCGATTCACGCGGTGTACCCGGAGGCGATGATGGCCTACAACCTGTCGCCGTCGTTCAACTGGGACACCACCGGCATGACCGATGACGAGATGCGGGCCTTCCCCGAGGAACTCGGCAAGATGGGCTTCGTCTTCAACTTCATGACCTACGGCGGGCATCAGGTGGACGGTGTGGCGGCGGAGGAGTTCGCCACCGCTCTGCGCCAGGACGGCATGCTCGCGTTGGCGCGCCTGCAGCGCAAGATGCGACTGGTCGAATCCCCCTACCGCACCCCGCAGACCCTCGTCGGCGGGCCCCGCAGCGACGCGGCACTGGCCGCATCGTCGGGGCGCACCGCGACCACCAAGTCGATGGGCAAGGGATCGACTCAGGTTCAGCATCTGGTGCAGACCGAAGTGCCCAAGAAGCTGCTCGAGGACTGGCTGGCGCTGTGGAGCGAGCACTACAAGCTCGGCGAGCGCCTGCGCGTTCAGCTTCGGCCGCGCCGGGCCGGATCGGATGTGCTGGAGTTGGCCATCTTCGGTGACTCCGACGGCGAGAAGCTTGCCGACGTGCTGTTCGATCCGATCAAGGACCGCCACGGCCGCAGCATCCTGACGGTGCGCGACCAGAACACCTACGCCGCCAAGATGCGCCAGAAGCGTCTGATGACGGTGGTTCACCTCTGGTTGGTGAACCGCTTCAAGGCCGACGCCGTGTACTACGTGGCACCGACCGAGGACAACCGCTACCAGACCGAGAAGATGAAGGCGCACGGCATCTTCAGCAGCGTCAAGGAGGACGTCGGCGAGATCATCGTCGCGGACGTCAATCAGGAACGGATCGCCGAGTTGCTGGCGCCCGACCGTGTTGCACTGCAGAAGCTGATCCGCAAGCAGGACTAGCGGTGCGTTGGCTCAGAAGCTGTGGCAGTCGTTGACGGCTCTGCCGATCGGACCGCCAGAGGCATTGATGACGTCATCGCTGATGTCAGTCAGCTGATCTTTGCCGAGAGCCTGCTCCAGCGTGTTCGCTAGCTGCTCCCGCTGGCCCGGAGGAGCGGTCAGGACCACATCAAGCGCGACTCGCAGTTCTTGCTCTTTTTGAGGATCGCTACTGATCTGGCCCCAGATCACGGGCGTGTTCTTCTGCAGTGACGACATGATCTGTTGCTGGGAACATGTCGTGGTGTTGAGAGTGTCAGCTGATGCCGGTCCTGCTGCCGCAACGGCGAGACCCGCAGCCATGCCCAACACCGAAAGTCCGCGAAAACCCTTAGTCAATGCGCTCATGCCGGGGAACCTAACGGATGTTGGGACTGATGAGCAAATGCAGGTTGATCACCAGACTTGACTACCGCACGATGACGGTGCTCGGCTCGCGAGGCGCCCCGAGTGCGTCCCGGTGCGAAGGTGGGCGGCGTCCGGCCTCGTCGGTGAGGCCGTAGCGTTCGGCGAGTTCGGCGGCGATCACGGTGTGGCCATTCAACGTTGCCACGTCGGGGTCGCGGAAGAGCGCATCGATGAGCCGTCCGGCGAATTCCGGGGTTTCGGCGTGCTCGGCGAAGCCGGCCAGCGCCGCCGCGTTGTCACCGAAAGATCGCCGCAGGCGTTCGGTGAGCAGGATCCCCATCCAGATCGACACCGTCGACACCCCGGTGCCGGCGAAGTCGACGGCCATGTCCGCCACCATCTTGTCCACCCCGGCCTTCTGCGCACCGTAGGCCGGGCCGTGCATGTAGCACACCGATCCCGGTGACGAGGTGAACGCGATCAGCCCGCGTTCGGCACGCAACAGAAGTGGTGCTGCGTACCAGGAAGCGACATAGGCCGACCGCAATCCGACGTCGAGCACGTCGGCGAGGTCCAGCGGCTTCTCCCAGAACGGCGCGGGATTGGTCAGCGCGTCGCTGATAGCAGCGGCGTTGTTCACCAGCAGGTCGAGGTGGTCATTGTCATCGGAGACCCGGGCGAACAACTCGGCCACCGAGGCGTCGTCGGCGTGATCGGTCCGCACCGCGACGCCCTCGCCCCCGGCGGCGGTGACCTCGCGCGCGGCCGCGGTGAGCGCCTCGGTCCGGCCGGTGAGATACACCCGCCAACCCGCCGCACCCAGTGCGTGCGCGATACCCCGGCCGGCACCGCGACTGGCTCCGGTGACGACGGCGATCGGTGGTGTGTCCATCCAGCGACGCTATCGCGTCCTGACTCGACTCGAGGGCTTAGCAGCGCGCCAGTACCGCCTCCATGGCTTTCTTCTCCTTCGCGGCCAACCACAGCCCGTAGGCGGCCTTGACCTCGATCTGACGCGCGACAAAATCGCACCGGAACGCCTCGTTGGGTGGCAGCCAGGAGGCGGCGTCGCGAAATGCCTTGTCGAAGTTGGCTTTCGGGCTCACCGCGAGCAGGTTGCGCGGGTCGTTGGCGAAGTCCAGTCGGCGCTGTGGATCCCAGGACCGCGCGCCTTTGTACCAGGCGTCGGCGAGAGCGACGACGTGGTCGATCTCGATGGCTTTGGAGGTCTCGGGGCTGCGGACGAAGTCGATGGTCACCCCGCTGTACGGGTCGACGAGTGTGCCGCTTTGTGCGTAGCAGGTGCCGCGGCGCACGACGAGATTCCGCAGATCGCGGCGAAGAATGTCGTCGCGGGTATTGCAGCCGTTGTGGCCGAACTCGACGTCGACGTCGTCGCTCCAGGCCTTCCCGAACCGGTAGCGCTTGAAGTCCGAGGTGCGGTCCCAGCCGCGGACCTCGAGTTGGCCAAGGCGTTGACGAGCGGTGTCGAAGCGGGAGGGGTCGCCGGGCGGGGGTGGTGGCGGTGGGCCAGAGGCCGATGTTGACGTTGGTTCGGCCCGCCAGGTCGGCGATGGCCCGGAGGTGCGTTCGCGCAACGAGCGTTCCTGCCAGTACAGGGCGCCCGCGACGGCGGCGATCACCAGAATCGCCAGGACGACGGCAAGTCCACGGCGACGCGCTTTTGACGATTTGCCTGCTGCCACCGTCCGGTTTTAGCACGTGTGGCCCACCCGCCTCGGCCGCCGCGCATACTTCGTCAGGTGACGCCACTGGGAAGATATGTCGCCGAGGAGATCGCGACCGACCACGTCGATGGACTGCTGTCGCGCAGGGAAGCGCTGCGACGGCTGGGACTGCTCGGCATGGGCGCGGCGGCGGCGGGCGCTCTGATCGCCTCCTGTGCCGACAAACGATCGGCGGTAGCGCCCGCCTCAACGCCCACCTCGGAGCCGACGGGTCCGCCGCCCGGCATGGCGACTGCGCGTCCGACCGAGCCGATCACCTGGGACGGACCGCGAGGCCCGCTGATGGGCAGTTGGGCAGCGGCCGAGGACCCCCGCGGCGCGGTTCTGGTGATTCATGAGAACAAAGGCCTTAACGACTGGGTGCGGTCGGTGGCGGGCCGACTGGCCGGCATCGGCTACTCGGCGCTGGCGGTGGATCTGCTCTCCGATGCGGGTGGCACCGCAACGTTCACCGACCCGGCGGCCGCCACCGCCGCATTGGCCGCGATCGAGCCACAGCAGTTCATCGCCGATGTGAGTTCCGCGCTCGACGAGTTGCAGACCCGCGTACCCGGCCAGAAACTCGCCGTCGTCGGCTTCTGTTTCGGTGGCGGGCTGGTGTGGCAGTTGCTGGCCACCGGCGACACAAGACTCGCGGCAGCCGTCCCGTTCTACGGCCCGATCCCTGACGATCCCGACTTCACCGGGTCGAAGGACACCGCGGTGCTGGGCTTTTACGGCTCCCTCGATCAGCGGGTGACATCGACCGAACCCGAAGCCAGGGCCGCCCTGGAGCGCGCCGGAGTGGTCAACGAATTGGTCATCGAACAAGGTGCCGACCACGCGTTCTTCAACGACAGCGGGAAACGGTACGACGCAGTGGCCGCCGCAGATGCTTGGCAACGCCTGCAGGGCTGGTTCACGCGATACCTCGGGTGAACCGCTCACGACCGCCTTCGCGAATATCCGAACGGCGAGAGCGCGACGTTGTTACGTTCCCGACGTGAAACGAACGCAATTGATGGGCGAGTGCTCCGCGGAATTCTTCGGGACGATGATCCTCATCTTGTTCGGGTGCGGGGTGGTGGCCCAAGTCGTCACCGGCGGCAAGGAACTGGGCACGGCCCCGGGCTCTACCGGCGACTACAACTCGATCGCGTGGGGATGGGGCCTCGGGGTGTGCCTGGCGGTCTTCGTCGCCGGCCGACTCAGCGGCGCGCACCTGAATCCAGCCGTCACGGTCGCGCTCGCGGCCTTCAAAGGGTTCCCGGTCCGAAAAATCCTGCCCTACATCGCCGCCCAGGCACTGGGCGCTTTCGTCGGGGCACTGGTCGTACGAGTGGTCTACAGCGACGCGATCAACCGCGTCGACGCCGGCCACACCAAGGCAACCCAGGGCATCTTCTCCACCTCGCCCGACGTCGGCGTTTCGCTGCCGACGGCGTTCCTCGATCAGATCGTCGGCACCGCGATCCTGGTGGCGGTCATCTTCGCGCTGACCAGTGCGGTCAACAATCCCCCGCTGGGCAACACTGCACCGCTGTTCATCGGACTGCTGGTGGTCGGAATCGGCCTGGGTTGGGGCTCCAATGCCGGCTACGCGATCAACCCCGCCCGGGACTTCGCGCCGCGACTGGCCTCCTGGCTGACCGGGTATCAGGACGCATGGTTCTCGGCCAACGGCACCGAGTTGTATTTCTGGGTGCCGATCATCGCGCCGGTGATCGGCGGCCTGATCGGCGGGGCACTGTTCGTCTACGGCATCGAGAAGTTCCTGCCCGAAGCGATCACCACACCCGACGAGGTCGGCGTTGTGAAGGCGACACCGCTGCGCTGAACCATCGAGCCGAGTGGTATCACTGAGGTATCATCGGCGCATGGGAATGACTTTGCGCACCAACACAGAGCAGACGGATGCCTTGCGCCGGCAGGCTGAGTCCGAAGGTCGTTCGATGCAAGCCGTAGCACTGGCAGCGATCGATGAGTACATCGCTCGACGCGCGCACTCGGCCAAACTTGACGCTGTCCTGCATCGCGTGGTGGCCGAGGAGGCCGGAGTTCTGGAGCGCCTCAAAGACGCATGATCGAGTACCTAGATCTCGATGACCTGCTGAAGATAGCCCGGCACGCCGTCGCCGACGACGTTGCGGTTGGGGATTACGGATTGCTCGAGTCGGCATTGGCACGGCCCCGTGCGTCGGCATTCGGCAGCGACGCCTACCCGGATTTGCACCTCAAGGCAGCCGCGCTATTTCAGTCCCTGGCACGCAACCACGCCCTTGTCGACGGCAATAAACGGCTCGCCTGGACTGCCTGTCGAACATTTTTGGCCGTCAACAGTCACTGGATCAGCGCGCCCGAGGATGACCGCTTCGACTTCGTCATTCGGGTTGCCACCGGAGTGGATGGTGACATCACAGCGATCGCCGAGCAGTTACGCGAGTGGACACACGAGCAAGGATAAGGGGGGGGTGTAGCAGAATGCACCTATGAGCGAATCCAACGTCACCATCAAAACCCTCACCGACGGCCCCCTGGAGGTGTCCGGGGCGGTCGAGATCCTCGCCTCCGACGGCACCGTGATCAAGGCAACCGAGAAGAGCTACCTGTGCCGTTGCGGGTTTTCGGAGAAGAAGCCGTTCTGCGACGGGGCGCACAAGCGTGAGGCATTCACCGCTCCCTGATCTGGGACGGACTAGACTGCGATTATGACAACACGTCGCTTAACTCGTCAGATCGCTCTTCTCGCTGGCGGTGCCGCCATTGTCGGCATGGGGGCCCTGAGCGCATGCAGCACCAAGGAGAAGGAAGCGCCGACAACGACGCCGACAACATCGGAGGCCCCCGCGTCGGTGGCGCCCACCGAGAAGGCGGTCGGCCCCGGCGGCAACAACTCGTTCTCCCCGACAATCAATCCGAAGCCGCCCGGCGCGGTATGCACGCAGATCGTCAATGGTGTGTGCGTTCGCTGACTCATGAGGGCTGGACGCATGGCGGCATTGGCCGCCGCCGTCACCGCGGGGTCGATGGCGTTGGCGACGGTCGCTGCCGCTGAACCTGCACCAAATTGGAACGGCTGGTACCGGATCACCTTCCAGACCGATCAGAAGACCGGTACCAGCATTGCCGCCGAGCAGTGGGAAGAGCCCTACTCTGCCTGGTACCGATTCGCGACGGACTGTTCCTCGGGGCCGTGCGCGGCGTCGATCGTCGATGGTCCGGCTCCCAAGGACAACGCCGCGAAATCGACGACCTTCGAGTGGACCGGAACGCAGTGGTCACGGACCAACAACTGGCGGTGGGATTGCACGTTGCCGGACCGGACCATCACCTTCGACGCGGCGAGTTCGGTGACCACCTATACCCCGCAGCCCGACGGTTCACTGAAGGGCACGTTCGCGACCAATATCGGCAGCGGGGCGTGCCAGGGCACGGTCTACATCCCACTGACGGCGGTTGCAGGACAGCCCTAAGTCCGGTGGGTGACGTGGATTGGGAGACGCTGAAGACCGCCGCGATCGCGGCGTCGAAGAACTCCTACTCCCCCTATTCGAACTTCCCGGTCGGCGTCGCGGGCTTCGTCGATGACGGCCGTGTGGTGTCCGGCACCAACGTCGAGAACGCCTCGTACGGAATCACCTTGTGCGCGGAGTGCTCGATGGTCTCGGCGCTGTTTGCCTCCGGAGGAGGTCGGCTGGCCGCGGTCTATTGCGTCGACGGCAATGGCGATCCACTGATGCCGTGCGGCCGTTGCCGGCAACTGCTTTATGAGCACGGCGGGCCGGAACTGAAAGTCATGACGCCGCAAGGGGTGGCGACGATGGCCGAGCTTCTTCCGCACGCGTTCGGGCCATGGGATCTCGAGACAAGGAAACCCGAGCCCCGCAACTAGCGGGTCGCCCGAAAGCAGGCATCACCTGCCGGAATACCCGCCTAGACCGGGAAGCAGGGTTCGGTGCCGGGCGTGTAGTAAGGCTGTCCGTTGGGCAGGAAGCACGGCGCCTCTCCGTGGAAGGCGGGGTACGGGAGCGCGCCCGGTGGCAACGGGCCCCAGCCGACGGGACGATCCACCGCCGCACCGATGACGGCGGCATCCACGGCGTCGCCGGCGAGGTCGGTGCATCCACCGACCCGAACGTAGAAGCCCACGTCGCCGCAGACCTCAGCCTGGGCCGATGGGGCGATAAGGACCGATGTTGCGGTGGAGCACGCTGCAGCCAGCAGGGTCGCGGCCAGTTTCTTGTTCATCAGCGAATTATCTCCGCTGGACCGCCGGAGCGCCAGCAGCGAGCCGAATGTTGGTCAGACCTGAATCGCGGTGAATCCGGGTGCCCCGTCGAGGGCCGCGAAATCGTCGTCCTGGGTGATGACCGGCAGTCCACGCGAGACGGCGATCGCCGCGATCCACAGATCGTTGATCCCCATCCGGCGGCCGGTCTCGGCGAGATGGACACGCAACCGCGCCCACACCCGCGCAGCGTCCTCATCAACGGGAAGCGCCTCCATGTCCGACACAACGTCCAGAGTGGCTAACCGTCGGGCACGTACGTCGGCCGAGCCGGCGGCAAGAATTCCGGCATTGAGTTCGGCCAACGTGATGACAGTCGTTGCGACTTGTTCAGGAATGGCCGACTCGTCAAGCGCACGGCCCGTCTCATTGGCGATGAACACTGACGTGTCCAGCACACCGGCCGCAATCACCGAATCGGCCCGAGATCGTCGGTGGTGTCGCCGAACAGTGCCGCGAGGTCGCCCCGCAGTCCCGGGTCGGCTTGAGCCTTCTGCAGGCGCCGCGACAGTTCCACTCGAGACAGCCACCGCCGCCTGCTGGGCGCAAGTGCGGTGAGTTGGGCGACCGGTTTACCTTTCACAGTGATGGTAAGGACTTCGCCGGCCTCGACCCGGCGCAGCACACCGGCGGTGTCATTGCGCAGTTCGCGGGATGGCAACTCGGTCATGCTACGAGTGTAGCCGTTGCGTAGCTGGACGCGCTGACGCCAGCCGGGCTGGCCGAGTTCCGCCTCCTCGTACGCATCAGCGAGTAAGCGACGGCCGCAGCGCCAGCACGAGAACCAGCGCATCCTCGATGTCGTGCAGGTTTTCGGGGTTGACCGCGCCGAGGCGCTGCAACAGCCGGGCCCGGGAAACCGCGCGCAGACCTCGGCACACCGCGACACTGTCGGCGTCGACGCCCTCACCCGGCGAAATGACCGGCCGCAGCGGAGTCCGGGTACGTGAACTCGACACTGGGACAACGACGATCAGCTCGTCCTCGACTCCGGCAAGGATCTCGTCGGCGGACATAATGACGGCGGGCCGGTGCTTGCCGGGTTCACCCGTGTTACCCCGTTACCTCTAGCGACTCGGCGACGCTCGCTCTGATCGCGTCAAGTTCGGACTGTGCTCTAGCGCGAGCCTGGTCGATCTCGCCGGTGACCGGAACCACCACCTGCAGGTAGCACTTGAGTTTCGGTTCGGTGCCACTGGGCCGGATGATCACCCGGGCGTCGGGCAGGGTGAAGCGCAGGCCGTCGGTGGGGGGAAGGCCGTCGGCGCCGTTTTCCAGATCATCCATGCGCACCACATCGCGGCCGCCCAAGGATGTGGGCGGGTCGGCACGTAGGCGCGCCATCGCATCGGAGATCAGGGCGATGTCCGAAACCCGCACCGATAGTAGGCTTGTCGCATATAGGCCAAACCTGCGGGCCAGATCGTCGAGCACATCCTGGACTCCCCTGCCCTCGGCCTTGAGTGCGGCGACCAGCTCCAGCATCAGCAGCGATGCGGTGATGCCGTCCTTGTCGTTGACGGCCTCA
>CAIWCQ010000059.1 GCA_903911165.1 uncultured Actinomycetes bacterium
CCAGGCCGACGACGTCGTCGCGGCCGGTGACCATCGACCGCCACCATTGCCGCTTGATGTTCTCCTTCATCTCCACACCGAGCGGTCCGTAGTCCCACGCCGAGCGGGTGCCGCCGTAGATCTCCCCGGCGGGATAGACCAATCCGCGGCGCTTAGCCAGGTTGACGACCGATTCGATGACAGACGCCACGGTGGGGTTGCACTCCTATTCACTGAGAGTGTCCGCCGCGAGCGGACCGCGTTAGCCTAAGCGACCGACGCCGCGAGCTTTAACGGGCGTCACCGCGCGACAGTGAGGCACACTAGTGGAAATGGCCCCTGACAGCACCGCCGCCGGTACCGGCCTGCGTTCCGTCGGCGGCGGCGTCCGGGCCACCCGGCAGCGCGGGGCGGTCATCGCCCTGCTGGAGAAGCTCGACGGTTTCCGTTCGGCGCAGGAATTGCACGACGAGCTGCGCCGCAACGGCGCGAACATCGGACTGACCACCGTCTATCGCACTCTGCAGGCGCTGGAGTCGGCGGATCTCGTCGATATGGTGCGCACCGATTCCGGCGAGTCGGTGTACCGCCGTTGCGCGGCACCGCATCATCACCATCACCTGGTCTGCCGCTCGTGTGGCGCGGCGGTTGAGGTCAGCGGTCACGAGGTCGAAGCCTGGGCCGCCGAGGTGGCCGCTGAACACGGTTTTTCCGACGTTGATCACACCGTCGAGTTGTTCGGTACCTGCGCCGGCTGCCGAGGTCGCTAGTCAGGCAGATTCGCTAGTCAGGCAGGGCACGCCGGACGTCGGCCCCGGAGGCCAGGATCATCATCACCAGGGTCCGCAATGCGGTTTCCTCGAGCCCAACGGCCGGGAAGTTGTAACGCAGGACCACATCGGCACGCTCCCCGTTGCCCTCCTCGGTGGGGTTCTCCACGAGCGTTACGGTGCCCAGCATCGTTCGAGCCGTGAGTGCCGCAACGCTTTTCCGCAACTCGTCGTCGGGCGTGAGATCCCAGGCGAGCACCTGCGTCAACGAGATAAGCTCGAGGCCGTCGGCGATCGTCACCGTGCGGAACGACGCGAATGTTCCATCGTGGCGCACGGTCAGCGCGCCGTCATCTTCGACACCGACGGCCATCACCTGGCCGAGGACGTCGGCGAGTCGCTGAGCGGAATCCATCAGGCGCGGCCGAAGCGCCGGTTGCGGTGCACGTACTCCTCGCACGCGGCCCACAGGTCCCGCCGGTCGTAGTCCGGCCAGAGTTTGTCCTGAAACACATACTCGGCGTAGGCCGCCTGCCAGAGCATGAAGTTGCTCGATCGCTGCTCGCCGGAAGTCCGGATGAACAGGTCCACATCCGGGATGTCGGGGCGGTGCAGATGCCCGGTGATGGTGGCTTCCCCGACGCGTTCGGGGTCGATACGGCCGGCGGCGGCATCCCGGGCGATCTGTTTGGCCGCTTCTGCGATCTCGGCGCGGCCACCGTAGTTCACGCAATAGTTCACGGTGATCACATCGTTGTCGAGGGTCATCTCCTCGGCGATGTCGAATTCCTTGATGACGCTGCGCCACATCCGTGCCCGGGAGCCGACCCAGCGCATCCGCACACCCATCACGTCGAGGTTCTCCCGCCGCCGGCACACCACTTCTCGGTTGAAGCCCATCAGGAATCGGACCTCGTCGGTGCTGCGCTTCCAGTTCTCGGTGGAGAACGCATAAACCGAGAGGTGTTTGATTCCCAATTCGATTGCGCCGCAGGTCACGTCGATGAGGACCGCCTCACCCATCTTGTGGCCCTCGGTGCGGCTCAGGCCGCGGCCGGTCGCCCACCGTCCGTTGCCGTCCATGACGACGGCTACGTGCCTGGGAAGTTGGTCGGCGGGGATCGCCGGTGGGACCGCCTTGGAGACGTGCTGAGGAGGCCGACGTGGACCGCCGTCCGGCGCCGGCGGTAACTCAGGGAAGATCACCGGCCAGGCCGAGGTGTCCGGGAATACCGGGTAGTCCTCGGGCGGCGGAGGCAGCTGCGGAAACCGCTCCCTGCGCCTGCGCTCAGCCCCCCGCCAGGAGCTGGCCACCCGGTCCATCGCCATGCGCCTCATCCTGCCTGAAGATCTCCGAAACTTAGTTAGCGGGCCGAGAGTAGACCCGTTCCACCAGCGGCAACGTCCGAAGCTGACGTTCGAGATGCCACTGCAGGTGCGCGGCGACCAATCCGCTGGCGTGGCTGCGGTGCGCCGTCGAGGAGGATTCCGCGGCAGGCCAGTCGCCGTCGTGCAGCGCAGCCATGAGATCCAGCACGGCCTGCGGCGGGGTGGTCGATCCGGCCGGACGGCAGTGCATGCACACACTGCCACCAGCGCCGATATGGAAGGCGCGGTGCGGGCCGGGTGCGGCGCAGCGTGCGCACTCGACCAGTGACGGTGCCCAGCCGGCGATGCCCATGGCCCGCAGCAGGTAGGCATCGAGGACCAGCTCGCGAGAACGCGCGCCGTCGGCGACCGCCCGCAGCGCACCGATCGTGAGCCGATGCAGCTCCGGGGCTGGGGCGCGCTCCTCGCCGGCGAGCCGCTCGGCGGTCTCCAGCACGGCGCACGCACTGGTGTACCGGCCGTAGTCGCTGACGATGTCGGTGGCAAAGGCGTCGATGCAGACCACCTGCGTGACGATGTCGAGGTTGCGCCCCGGGTGAAGCTGGACATCGATATGGGCGAACGGCTCCAGCCGGGAGCCGAACTTGCTGCGGGTTCGGCGCACACCCTTGGCGACCGCGCGGACCAGGCCGTGGTCGCGGGTCAGCAGCGTGACGATGCGATCGGCCTCACCGAGCTTGTGCTGGCGCAGCACAACCGCCCGATCCCGATACAGCCGCATCCGATGAGTCTGTCACCACCACCGGTCATCGTGGTCGCCCCGCGCCGGTGTGGTCAGAAACCGAGCCGGCCGAGCAGTTTCGGATCCTGCTGCCAGTCCTTGGCGACCTTGACCCGCAGTTCGAGATATATCTGGGTGCCCAGCAGCGTCTCGATCTGGCGCCGCGCGTTGGTGCCCACCTCTTTGAGCCGGGCACCGCCCCGGCCGATGACGATCCCCTTCTGGCTGGGACGCTCGACGTAGAGGATGGCCCGCACGTCGGTCAGATCGCCCTGCTCGGCCGAGCGGTTCTGGCGGACACTCACCTCGTCGATCACCACCGCCAACGAGTGCGGTAACTCGTCGCGCACGCCTTCGAGGGCCGCCTCCCGGATCAGCTCGGCCATCAGCACCTCTTCGGGCTCGTCGGTCAGCTCCCCGTCGGGATAGAACGCCGGCCCCGCGGACAGCTGGTCGACCAGCACGTCGATCAGCTCGTTCACCTGTTCGCCGGTGGTGGCCGACACCGGAACGATGGCCGCGGCGCGCTCACCCACAAGTTCGTCGACCGTCATCAACTGGGCGGCGAGGCGGTCTTTGGAGACCTTGTCCATCTTGGTCACGACGACCACCAGGGTGGTCTTCGGGGCGACCGCGCGGATCTGCTCGTAGATCCACCGGTCCCCCGGGCCGATCGTCTCATCGGCGGGGATGCACAGGCCGATCACATCGACCTCCGAATAGGTGCCACGCACCAGCTCATTGAGCCGCTTGCCGAGCAGCGTGCGGGGACGGTGCAGTCCCGGGGTGTCGACAAGGATGATCTGAAATTCCGGACGATGAACGATGCCACGAATGGTGTGCCGGGTGGTCTGTGGTCGGCTGGAGGTGATCGCCACCTTGCTGCCGACCAATGCGTTGGTCAACGTCGACTTGCCGGTATTGGGCCGTCCGACCAGGCAGACGAAACCGGACCGGAACTCAGCCATCTTCGGGGTCATCCGGTTCGGCCGGGCTGAGCAGGACCGTGCCGATACGCATCCGGCCCCGCTGGTCGGGACCGCCTTCGGCCAGCAGCCTCAGCCCGTGCGACACCACCTCGGCGCCCGGCAGCGGAACCCGCCCCAGTTCCAGCGCCAGCAGGCCTCCCACCGTGTCGACCTCGAGGTCGGCATCGAACTCGATGTCGTACAACTCACCGACATCCTCAATGGGCAATCGCGCCGACACCCGGAACGCGTTGTCGCCCAAGCTTTCCACCGGAGCCACCTCATCGGTGTCGTACTCATCGGCGATCTCACCGACAATCTCCTCAAGCACGTCCTCAATGGTGACCAGGCCCGCGGTCGCGCCGTACTCATCTATCAGCAAAGCCATGTGAATCCGGTCACGCTGCATTTCACGCAGCAGTTCATCCAGCGGTTTGGAATCCGGTATGAACACCGCGGGCCGCATCACGTCGAGGACTTTGACGCCGCGACTGGCGTCGTCGGAGTGATAGGTCCGTCCGACGAGGTCCTTGAGGTACACGACGCCGACGATGTCGTCGACGTTCTCACCGGTCACCGGAATACGGGAGTGTCCACTGCGAACAGCGAGCGACGTCGCCTGGCCGGCCGTCTTACCGCTTTCGATCCACACCATCTCCGTTCGCGGCACCATGACCTCGCGCGCCGGAGTGTCGCCGAGTTCGAATACCGACTGGATCATCCGACGCTCGTCGTCGGCCACGACACCACGTTGCTGAGCCAGATCCACCACTTCGCGAAGTTCGATCTCGGAGGCGAACGGCCCATTACTGAAACCGCGGCCCGGGGTCACCGCGTTGCCCAGCAACACCAGCAGGCGGCTGATCGGGGTCAGCAGAATGGAGATGAACTGCAACGGCAGCGCAGCGAACAGCGCGATCGAGTAGGCGTTCTGCCGGCCGAGGGTGCGCGGACCGACTCCCATCACGACGAAGTTGATCAC
>CAIWCQ010000060.1 GCA_903911165.1 uncultured Actinomycetes bacterium
CACGAATCCCAGCGCGAGCAGGCCCGGCAACTTCACCTGAGAGGACATCGTGATCAAGACCGCACCGCTGATGATCAACGCCACCGGCACCCACCGCCGAAACGACGCCGCGGGTGGGTCAGTTCCGCCCACCCGGTCGATGCCAACCCGGTCAATGCCTCTGAGCGCGATCTCGGTACCGGTCAGCATCAGCCCCAGCATCAGGGCCTCGTTGTGGATGCCGGCCACCAGATGCATCAGCAGCAATGGGTTGGCTGCGCCCAACCACAGTGCACTGACCTCGGCGACCCCGCAGCGTTGCGCCAGTCGCGGCGTCGCCCAGACGATCAGTCCCACCCCGATCAGCACTACGACGCGGTGACACAGCACTGCGGCGACGATGTTCTCCCCGGTTAGGGCGGAGATCCCGCGCCCGATCCAGAGGAACAGCGGCCCGTAGGGCGCTGGCGTTTCCCGCCAGAGGCTCGGCACCGAGAGGGTGAACACGTGATCCAGGCCCAATCCGGGCGCGGGTCCGACGTCGTAGGGGTTCAGTCCGTTGCGGGCGATCTGGCTTTGCGCCAGGTAGGAGTAGACGTCCTTGCTGTACATCGGCGGAGCGATCAACAGCGGCAGCATCCACAGCAGTAGGGTGCGGTCCAGTTGGCTGCGCGACATCCGGCGTGGGCCCAGCGTGAAGCGGCCGAGCATCAGCCAGGCCAGGGCCATCATTACCGCCCCGGTGGTGGTCATCGTCAGCGAGACGGTCTGAATCCGGGAGGGGAGGTTCAGCAGGCGCACTCCGAAGGTGGGGTCCTGCACTACCGGGCGGGCACCCGCCCCCAGGGCCCCGATGCCCATCAGTACCGTTCCGGTCGCGCCGAACAACCGGGTTCGGCGCATGCCGACGAGCTCGGTCCGGGTCAGCGGCGGCGCCTCGATGTCCTCGTCGCCGTGCAGCCTCGCAATCGACGAACTCAGGGAGAGTTGCCGGGCTGCCACCACTACCGCACTCTATCTGCCATCGGACGGCGGCCCGATCGGAGTGAGGGTGCCCTTGCTAGACCGCACGATTCAATTGCGTCACACTGACGTTGTGAAAATCCTTCCGGTTGATTCGCCCGTCTCGGGCGTGCTCGCGGGCCAGGACGGGCCGACCCGGCGGGCCATCGTGCGGCTGCTTCTGGAGTCAGGTTCGATCACCGCTGTCGACATCGGCCGCCGACTCGACCTGTCCGCCGCGGGAGTGCGTAGGCACCTCGATGCGCTGGTGGAGGGCGGCGACGCGGAAGCCAACCCCGCGGCGGCATGGCAGCACGCGGGCCGCGGACGTCCCGCCAAGCGCTACCGGCTCACCGGTGCGGGTCGCGCCAAGCTTGAGCACAGCTACGACGACCTTGCGTCGGCAGCAATGCGGCAACTTCGCGAAATCGGCGGTGAAGAGGCGGTCCGAACTTTCGCGCGCCGCCGCATCGACACCATTCTGGCCGGGGTTGCCCCCGCAGGGTCCGACGATCATGGCGCAATCGAGGCGGCGGCGGAAGACGTCGCTGACGCGTTGACCCAGGCAGGCTACGCCACCACGACGACCCGGGTCGGCGGGCCGATCCAGGGCATCCAGATCTGTCAACATCACTGCCCGGTATCCCATGTGGCTGAGGAGTTCCCGGAACTCTGCGAGGCAGAGCAGGCAGCTATCTCCGACGTGCTTGGAACCCATGTACAGCGGTTGTCGTCGATCGCCAACGGCGACTGTGCCTGCACAACCCATGTACCGCTGAACATGATCCCGTTTTCAAATTCGACCCCACCGGTCCGCGATGAGCAAGGAGCGTCACGATGAC
>CAIWCQ010000061.1 GCA_903911165.1 uncultured Actinomycetes bacterium
CGGGCGAGTTCGAAGACCAGTCGCGCCGGGTCGACGATCGCGCAGGTCTCAGCGGCGAACAGGCCGCCGAGGTAGGTCGGCGAGTCAACCTCGGCCCGGACCTGCCCCTGGTCGAGGAACCGGCCCTCACCGGCGGCGGCCGCCTCACGCAACCAGGGCACCTGATGTGCTTCGGTGGCCACGTTGAGCATGCCGGTTCGCTGCCAGTCGACGTTCATGCCGTATTTCTCGATGTCGGCCTGCATGCCGTTGAGGTTGTCCAGGCCGAGGCGCTCGAGTTGATCGAATTCGGCTGGCCAGCGCGACTTCCCGTTCGCGGCGCCGTGAGTGAGGCTGGCTTCGACAAAGCCGCCATTGCGCCCCGATGCCGCCCAGCCGATCCGTTCGGCCTCGATCAGCACGATCGTTGCGCCGGGATCGCGTTCGGCGGCATGCAGGGCGGTCCACAGCCCGGTGTATCCGCCACCGACCACGAGCAGGTCGCAGGTCGTCGCTCCGGACATTCTCGGATAGTCGGTGCGCGGACCAACGATTGCGGGGTCCAACCACATCGATCCGAAAACGGCCGGCGCCAGCGCCCGTTCGATCAGTCGCGAGTCGACGTCACGGTCGAAAACGATGCGCACTGGTCCATGGTGCCACGGCCCGCGGCCCACTCGATGACGAGCAGACCCCGGCCTCAGGCCTAACAGGCCGCCCCGCCGGTGCGGTGCCGCCGATATCGTGGCGGACATGCACAAATGGGCGTTGCTGCTGGGCGCGATCATCGCGGAGGTCGCCGGCACCCTGTCCCTGCGAGCCTCCCAGGACCACCTGGGATGGCTGGGCATGGTTGTCATCGGATACGTCACGGCGTTCTACCTGCTCGCGAAGGTGATGCGAGCCGGTATGCCGATCGCGGTGGCCTACGGGATCTGGGGCGCCCTGGGCACCGCCCTGACCGCCGGGATCGCGGTGGCGATCTTCGGCGAGAAACTCACCGCGCCGATCATCGCCGGCATCGTGCTGATCATCGGCGGGGTGCTGATGGTCGAGTTCGGTTCACATCCCCGAACAACCGAGGACGTCGCATCGTGATGTGGCTCGCCCTGGCCGGGGCGATCGGCGTCGAGGTATGTGCGACCCTGTCGCTGCGGGCATCCGACGGGTTACGTAAGCGAGCCTGGATCGCCCCGGTGATCCTCGGCTACCTGATCTCGTTCGTTCTGCTGTGGCTCACCCTGCGGCTGGGCATGCCGGTGGGGATCGCCTACGGCGTGTGGTCGGCGTGCGGCGTGGCCCTGGTCGCCGTCGCCGCCCGGGTGTTGTTTGGCGAACCGCTCACGCCGTTAATGGCGGCCGGAATCGCACTCATCATCGGCGGGGTGCTGACCATCGAGTTAACCGGTTCGGTGCGCTGAGGCCTCGCCCACCAAGCAAGATGGCAGCCATGACCGATCCCCGGCTGGCCACCCTCGCACACCGGATGGGCGTGGCGGTCGACTACCACGACTGGGTCGGCAATCTGATCGCGGTCGACGACGCCACCGTCATCGCGGCACTGGCGGCGCTGGGAGTACGCGCAGACAGCGAAGAAGCTTGTGCGGCAGCACTTTCCGACCATCACCGACGGCACTGGGCGCGGACGTTACCGCCGACGGTCGTGGCCCGTTCCGGTGCCGAGACCGCGTTTTGGGTACATGTCACCCATGGCGACCCCGCGCAGGTGTGGGTCCGGTTGGAGGACGGCGGCGTCCGCCACGGGATCCGGCAGGC
>CAIWCQ010000062.1 GCA_903911165.1 uncultured Actinomycetes bacterium
CTCGTCGACGAAGCTTTCCTTCAACCCGAGCACCGGGATCCTTTACTCCACGGCGCTCGATGTTGGCACCGGCAAGTTCACCGTCGACTCGAATGGTGCGATCACAAAGCTCAACAACGTGGCCATTGCGTCGTGGCCCGCGGCAAATGCGGCCGGAACCCTGACGAACGATGGGGTCGGAAACCTGACGTGGACCGCTGGCGGAGGGACCGCAAGCGACATCGTCGTCACGGACACCGCTAGCGCCACCTGCTGGCCGGCGATGTTCGAGTCTGCGACGGGAAACCTCGCGATCCATACCGACGGCGGGCTCACCTACAACGCCACGACCGCGGCGCTCAGCGCCACGACGTTCGTCGGAGCACTGACGGGTAACGCTTCGAGCGCAACTCTTGCCGCAACCGTCACCGTTGCAGACACCAACAGTGCCACCTGCTGGCCGGCGATATTCGAATCGGCGTCGGGCTCGTTGGCCGCAAAGACCGACGCCGCCCTTACCTACAACGCCCTGACCGCTACACTTAGCGCGACGACATTCTCGGGCGCCCTGACCGGCAACTCCTCCAGCGCCAGCCTCGCCGCTACTGTAACCGTCGCCGATACGGCGGATGCAACCTGCTTCGTTGGGCTATTCGAGAGCGCCTCTGGATCCCTCGGCTGCAAGACAGATGCAAACCTCCTGTACGACGCGAGCACTGGTTTTCTTGGTATCGGGGCGTCTCCATCGTACAGACTGCACGTCTACGAGATCTCTGGTGCTGGCGGAAGCAATTATCTTGGATATTTTGGAGCAGTTAGAACCGCCGCGGACGCCGTCACCGTCACGGCCCTGAATGCCGAGTCGTCGTCGAGCCACGCGGCCGGGACGGTCGATGGGCTCGTTGGCGTTCACGGACACATTCTTGCCGATGGCGGTGGGACAGTAACTAGCGCAAAGAGCCTTTCGGCCGGCGCCGCGTTCGGCACAGGATCCATCATTACTTCAAGATATGGTCTGCACGTCACCGACACCACGTTCGCCGGTGGCGGCTCGTGTGGCACTCAGTACGGGGTGTACATCGACGCGTTGACGGCGGCCACGACGAACTGGGCCATATACACTACCGGAGCCACCAAGAGCTATTTCGGCGGCATGGTCGGTCTCGGCGTCACACCGTCCACGCTTCTCCATGTCGCTACTGGTACCACCGCCGTTGGCCTTGCCACGTTCCAGCAGGCATCTGCTGACGCGGATTCCTTTGACATCATCCTGAAGAAGTCACGAGGCACCATAGCCGCCCCGACGATCATGACGGTAGTCGACGAGCTCGGCACGATTCAGTGGTCAGGGTGTACTGCGGCGGGTACTTTTGTCACGAGCGCCGCGATCAAGGCGATCTCTGAGGGCACCGTGGCTGCCACGAGAATGCCATCACACTTATCGTTCTGGACGTCGACAGATGCGGCCCCATCGGTGATGACCGAGCGTATGCGGATTGATAGCGCCGGGTACGTAGGGATCGGAGGCACCCCGACCACAAACCTTCATGTCTTCGGGTCCGGGAAGGTCCAGATCACTGCCGTTGGCGTTCTCTCGTCATTCACCTTGGCGAACACGGATACCGGGGCAACCTCTGGGTGCGGATTCCTTATCGCCGCCGGGACCACCCCGGTCAGCGGGCTCATCGGCGGGTTCGCCGCCGCCAGAGTTGATGCGGCGACCAACTCGGTGATCGCGATGCGCGTCCTGTCGAACGCGGCGCTCACTGGCGCTGGCACAAATGGGCTGTTCTACCTGGAAGGCACGGCAACGGGCGGAAGGCTGATTGTCAAGACGCAGTACATGGGAATCGGGCTGGCGGCGCCGGCGTACATCTTCGACATCCTGGCGCTTGCCGACACCGGCACCATCCAGCTCAAGAACTACGGGAACAGTGTCGGGCCGCAGCTCCTCTTCAAGTCCACTCCTGGTGCGACCGTAGGAGCAGAGTCGGCGACCCAGATCAACGAGTGTATTGGGTGGATTGGTGCGGCCGGATACGGCACGTCATTCCCGGTCTCTGCGATCGGGATCAACATGGCTGCGGCGGAGATCTGGTCGAACAC
>CAIWCQ010000063.1 GCA_903911165.1 uncultured Actinomycetes bacterium
CAGGGCCCAGGACAGCGCGGTGGCGGTGGTGTCGTGCCCGGCGGCCAGCAATGTCATCAGCTGATCACGCAACTCGGTGTCGCTCATCTGTCGGCCGTCGTCGCCGGCGGCGCGCACCAACATGGCCAGCACGTCGGTCCGGTCGGCCAGGTTCGGATCGGCGCGACGATCCGCGATCTCGGCGTACAACAGCGCGTCCGCCTCATCGAGGCGCCGGCGCACATACCGCCACGGGCGGCGCTGCTGAAGTTTCGGACGATAGAGGGCCATCGTCGCCCACGGCCCCAGGCTCAACACCCGCGGCAAGACTTCGCGCAGGGCGGCCAGCCGGGCCGGATCGGTGGCGCCGATGACGGTGCGCAGGATCACCTCGAGGGTGATCTCGGACATTTTTGGCCCGACCGGAAACTCGGTGCCCACCGGCCACTCGGCGATATTGGCGGCGGCGAGTTCGCTCATCACCGGCGTTTGGCGGGCAACGGCTTCTCGGGCGAACGGCGCCATCATCAGGCGGCGCCGGTCGCGGTGGACGTCACCATCGACGACGAGCACCGAACTCGCACCGAGGATCTCAGCCAGCATCGGCGAATTCGCCTCGCCGGCATGAAATACCGCCGGATCACCGGCGAAGACCGTCTTGATGTCAGCGGGGTCGGCCAGGTAGACCAGCGTCCCCATCGAGGCGACCCGCATGGTGAACATATTCCCGTAGCGGCGCTGGTAGGCGGCCACCAATCGGGGCCAGTAGCGCAGCAACAGTGCTGCCTGAACCATGCCGGGCAGCGGTGGGCCCGGTGGCAACGTGAGCTTTGCTGGTTCGCTCATACATCAACTGTACGACCCCGGGGACACTGTTCACCCGTTGTTAGCCCGCCGCTCAGTGTCATTACCCGATCAGATCATCAGCGCTGATGACACTGAGCGCATGCGATGCACCGTGTTCGGTACCGGCTACCTCGGCGCAACACACGCCGCCGGGATGGCAGAGCTGGGTCATGAGGTCGTCGGCGTCGACATCGACCCCGGCAAGGTCGCCAAACTCTCCGGCGGCGACATCCCATTTTACGAACCCGGTCTGGCGAAGGTCCTGCGCGACAACCTTGCTGCCGGTCGGCTGCAGTTCACCACCGACTACGACCTGGCCGCCGACTTCGCCGACATCCACTTCCTGGGCGTGGGAACACCACAGAAGAGGGGCGAGTACGGGGCGGACCTTCGGCACGTCCACGCGGTGATCGACGACCTTGTCCCGCGGCTGACGCGTCCGTCGGTGATCGTCGGTAAGTCCACGGTTCCGGTGGGCACCGCCGCCGGCCTGGCCACCCGCGCCCGGGCACTGGCCGGGGACGGCGTACCGATCGAGGTCGCCTGGAACCCGGAGTTCCTCCGCGAGGGTTTCGCTATTCACGACACCCTGCACCCGGATCGCATCGTCGTCGGCGTCGAAGACGGCTCGACGCGCGCCGAGGCCGCGCTTCGTGAGCTCTACGCACTTCTGCTCGAAGATGGCGCGCCCTTTATTCTGACCGATCTGCAGACCGCCGAACTGGTGAAGGTATCAGCGAACGCCTTTCTTGCGACGAAGATCTCGTTCATCAACGCCATCTCGGAGGTCTGCGAGGCCGCCGACGCCGACGTGCGGGTGCTCGCCGACGCACTTGGTCATGATCCGCGCATCGGCCGTCAATTCCTCAATGCCGGACTGGGTTTCGGCGGCGGTTGCCTGCCCAAGGACATCCGCGCCTTCATGGCCCGGGCCGGGGAACTCGGTGCCAATCAGGCACTGACGTTCCTGCGGGAGGTGGACAGCATCAATATGCGCCGCCGGACGCGGATGGTGGAACTGGCCGCCACGGCCTGCGGCGGATCGCTGCTGGGCGCCAACGTCGCGGTGCTCGGTGCGGCATTCAAGCCGGAGTCCGACGACGTGCGCGACTCACCGGCGCTCAACGTTGCCGGCATGCTGCAACTCAACGGGGCGACGGTGAATGTCTACGACCCCAAGGCGATGGACAACTCGCAGCGACTGTTCCCGACGCTGAACTACTCCACCTCGGTGTTCGAGGCCTGTGAGCGTGCCGACGCGGTTCTGGTGCTCACCGAGTGGCCGGAGTTCGTCGACCTCGACCCCGACGAGCTGGCCGCAGTGGTCCGCTCCCGAGTGGTCATCGACGGGCGCAACTGCCTTGATACCCAACGCTGGTCGGCTGCCGGCTGGACACTGCACGCGCTTGGCCGGCGAAGCCCGTGCTGAGCCGACAACAACTCGACTCCGGA
>CAIWCQ010000064.1 GCA_903911165.1 uncultured Actinomycetes bacterium
CGCACACCGGGCAGATCCTTCACGCGACCGCCGCGCACCAGCACCATCGAGTGCTCCTGCAGGTTGTGGCCCTCACCCGGGATGTAGGCGGTGACCTCGACCTGGCTGGTCAGCTTGACGCGTGCGACCTTGCGAAGCGCCGAGTTCGGCTTCTTCGGTGTCGTTGTGTACACGCGAGTGCACACGCCGCGACGCTGCGGGCTGCCCTTGAGTGCCGCGGTTTTGACCTTGGCGATCTTGTCCCGGCGACCCTTGCGGACCAGCTGGTTGATGGTTGGCATATACCGGCTTCCTGTGTTGCGTTTCGTCTTCGTCAGCGTTTGTTAAGTCTGTGTACTGCAGTTTCAACCCTGTCGCGGCCCCCGCGGCCGGGCGTGTCGCACGCAGAGAACATCCGCGGAAATCTGCTGCATTTCCCGATGCTCAAAGACATGCGAATTGCCCCGGCGAGCGCACCTGCGTCCGCTCTGATGCAGCCGCATGCGCACCTGGCGGCCAGGCACGGAGCTTGACAATACCAGTCCGGCGAGCCCAGGCCAAAACCAGATTCCCGGCTGCTTACCGCAGGTCAGGACATACCCGCCCGGTCGTTGCGGTGTGCCATGCCGGCAGCGAGGCGCAGCACCATGCCGGAGAACACCGCATCGGTGTCCACTGTGCCCGTCGCGGCGTCCGCTCCGGCGTCCGCTGGGGCGTCGACTCCGGCGATCACCCCGGAGTTCATCACCCCGGTCATCTCCAGCAGAACAAACCCGTGCAGGGCGGCCCAGAACTCCAATGCTGCATAGAACGCGTCCTCGCCAGCCAGGCCGTAGGAGGAAAGCACGTCGATGACCGGTGCCGCCGCAGCGCGCGAGGCGGCGGCGTACTCGGGGTCGTCCCCGCCCAGCGGCATCCGGGTGAAGGCCGAATAGCGGCCGGGGTGATGGTGGGCATAGCTGCGGTAGGCACTGGCCATCACCATCACCGCATCATCGCGGGTCCGGCCCGCCCCGACTGTGCTGAGCATCTGCAGGATGTCGTCGATCACCCGCATCCGGACCGTGCGTCGCAGGTCTTCAAGGCTGTCGACGTGGTTGTACAGCGACGGGCCCTTGGTTCCGAGTTGCATCGCCAACGCGTTGATCGTGAGGGCGTCCCAACCCTCACGGTCCAGGAAGGTCAGCGCGGCGTTGACGATCACGTCGCGACTGAGCTTCGGCGACTTGGCCGCCGGGGAAGATGACATGGACATCCTTCAACTATCCGATCAGCACCGAACTCTAGTGCCCGCATCGCCTACCGCATCGAGACTGCGCTCAGATCGGGTTGGAGGCCCGAATCGCGATCTGCACGCAGAGTCGATGCTCACACCGGGCGTCCGTGGCGTCCCGCCCCGTCGGCGAATCGCTGTGCCCCGGCGATGGACTCGGCCGCGACCTGAGACAGACTGCCGAACTCGAAGTCCATCGCGTCACGCTCGGACTGCCCCCATTGGTGCAGCGCGGACAGTCGGTCGGCGCGCAGGCAGCCCTGCGGCGAGCGAGCCAGTTCGGCGGCTAACTCCTCAGCTACCTCACGGGACTGCCCTTTCGGCACCACGCGATTGGCGAGCCCGATCGCCAGCGCCTCCTCGGCTCCGACCGCACGCCCGGTGAGGATCATGTCCATCGCCCGACTGTGTCCGATCAGCCGCGGCAGCCGAATGGTGCCGCCGTCGATCAGCGGTACGCCCCAGCGTCGGCAGAACACCCCGAACACGGCGTCCTCCTCTGCCACCCGCAGGTCACACCACAGCGCAAGCTCTAGACCACCCGCGACGGCATAACCACTGACCGCGGCGATGACCGGTTTGGACAGCACCATCCTGGTGGGACCCATTGGGCCCGGGCCGGCGACATCAATTGGCAGTGTCGGGTTGGAGGCAGCGGTCCCGATGGCCTTGAGATCGGCTCCGGCACAGAAGGTTCCGTGATCGCCCCACAGCACGGCCACCGACGCCGAATCATCTGCGTCGAACTCCCCGAAAGCCTGGTGCAGCGCCAGGGCCGTGGGTCCGTCCACCGCGTTGCGGGCCTGCGGACGGTCCAGGATGACGGTTGTCACCGGTCCGTTGCGGACCACGTTCACACTCATTTGGCCTCCAGCAATTCGGCGTCGCGGCGCGACGTGAGGAGATCGGCGAAGTCGGCGTAGGCGAACCGCACACTGTCCCCGGGCCAGTCGGCCGGCAGCAGTTCGGCGGGCAGGACCGGGTCGGTCAGCAGGTGCCGGACCATGGCGGCGGCGATCACGAACCTACCCGGAATGCCGCGAGCGGCGTCCATCTCGCGCAGCAGTCGGTGGCCGGTCTTCGACCACTCGGGCAGATCCCAGAGTTGACGGGCCAACTCCGCTGAGTCGTGGTCATGCGCGCGCAGAACCCGGACCCGGTCGCGAGCCAGTTCCGGCACATCGCCATCGAGGTTGTCCGGTCGAAGCCACACCCCCTCGCGGAGTTCGCCGAACCGGTTGTCCTGCAGCGCAGTACGCAGGGTCGCGCGGCTCCGGGCGTCGGTTCCCACCGCGGTCACGACAGCGGTGATCCAGACCCCGTCCCAGTCCCGGGTCACCGGGTGCAGCGCCCGGTCCTGACGGAGTTGACGGGCCAGCAGCCGATCAGAGAGCCGGTAGCCGTCATCGGAGCGCACCAGATCGCCGGCGCCGACCATCCGGGTCAGCGTTACCCGAAGCGTGGGTTCCCGGATGCCGAAATCGGCGGTGAGCCGCAGCAGTTCGGCCGCCGTCGCCCAGGCCGGATGGGCGCCGAGGAGCACCGACAGCACCACCGAACGCCCTGTCAGCGTCTGGCTCACCCCTTCACCAAGGCCCGTTCGATGATGGGCGCCAGATCCAGACCGACTGGCAGAGTGCCGAACGCTCCGCCCCAGTCGCGCGCCATCCTGGTGGCCAGAAACACCTCGGTGACCGCCGGATGGCCGTGGCGCACCAGCAGCGAACCCTGCAACGCCAAGGTGATGTCCTCGGCGACCTTGCGGGCGCGGTACTCGATATTCGTCGGGTCCGCCAGATCGCCGCGAAGCGCATCGACGTGGACATCAAGGCGCGCGTCTAGGCCGGCGGTAGTGCCTAATTCGTCGAACAGCACCTCGACACACTCCGGACGAGTTGCCATGGCCCGCAGCGCATCCAGAGCGCTGACGTTGCCCGAGCCCTCCCAGATGCCCATCAACGGAGCTTCTCGGTAGAGCCGCGGCATACCGGAGTCCTCGGCATATCCGTTGCCGCCGAGACATTCCATCGCCTCGCCGGCGTGCGGGGTGGCGCGCTTGCACACCCAGTACTTGGCCGCGGCGAGGCCGATACGGCGTAGCAGTGTCTCGCGTTCGTCGCCGCGGGTGGCGGCGTCGGTGGCTCCGGCCATCCGCATCGCGATGATGGTGGCCGCCTCGGCTTCCACCGCCAGATCCGCCAGCACGTTGCGCATCAGCGGTTGGTCGATCAGATAGGCGCCGAAGGCCTTGCGGTGCGCGGCGTGGTGCATGGCCCGGGTAAGCCCCTGGCGCATGCTGGTGGCGCTGCCCAGCGTGCAGTCCAGTCGGGTGAGGTTGACCATCTCGATGATGGTCGGAACCCCCCGTCCCTCCTCTCCCACCAGCCATGCGACGGCGCCGTCGTACTCCACCTCGCTGGAGGCGTTGGCGTGGTTGCCCAGCTTGTTCTTCAAGCGTTGCAACAGCATTCGGTTACGGGTTCCGTCGGGCAGCACTCGCGGCATCAGGAAGCAGCTGAGGCCACCCGGGGCTTGGGCGAGCACCAGGAACACATCGCTCATGGCGGCTGAGGTGAACCACTTGTGACCGGTGATCGAGTAGCTGCCGTCGGCGTTGGGGAGTGCCGCGGTGGTGCCGGCCCGTACGTCAGAACCGCCCTGTTTCTCGGTCATCGACATGCCCGCGGTGATCCCCGCCTTGGTCGTGGGGATCTTCAGTTCGGGGTCGTAGGCGCGAGAAGTGAGCAGCGGTTCGTAGACCTCCGCCAGTTCGGGGTTGTGCCGCAGGGCCGGGACGACGGCGTAGGTCATCGAGATCGGGCAGACGTGGCCGGGTTCGGGTGTCCAGACACCCATCTTCGCGGCGCGAACGACGTGTGCTCCCGGGCGTTCGTCGGCCCAGGGCGCGGCGTGCAATCCGTGAGCGATCGCGGTGCGCATCAGTTCGTGGTACGCCGGGTCGTATTCGATCTCGTCGATGCGATTGCCGTACCGGTCGTGGGTATGCAGAACCGGTCGGTTGCGATCGGCGAGATCGCCCCAGCGTTGGGCGGTGACCCCGCCGGACAGCGCGCCGAGTTCGGTGACCTCGTCGAGACCCCATCCCCCGCCCTCGCGGATCAGCGCCTCGACGAGCACCGGTGAGGCGGCGGGGTTGTGATCGACGAGTTCCGGGACTTGGTTGGTGACGATGTGGGTGTCGGGCATGGGTCACTGTTACATTTTTTCGACAACTGCACAAGATATGTAATACCTAGAGGTTGTCCCTGAGGAACGCGATGTCGTCGCGGCGGCCCTCGTCGGCCGTCTCGCAGATCACCGGGGCATCGGCAGCCTTGACCACGGCCACCAACAGTTGCGGATCGATCTTCCCGGCGCCGAAGTTCGCGTGCCGGTCCGCGCCGGATCCGGCGGCGTCGCGGGAGTCGTTGCAGTGCAGCAGGTCGATGCGGCCGGTAATGGCCTTGATCCGATCGACGGCGTTGATCAGTTCCTCCCCGGCCGCCCAGGCGTGGCAGGTGTCCAGGCAGAAGCCGATGCCCATGTCGCCGATGCGATCCCACAACCGTCCGATGGTGTCAAAGTGCCGAGCCATCGCGTGGTTGCCGCCGGCGGTGTTCTCCAGGTAAATCGGCACCTCGGTGTTCAACGCCGCCAGTGCCTTGGCCCAACGATCGAAGCCCGCCTCGATATCGCTGTCATCGGCATGGCCGCCGTGCACGATCACCGCCGTCGCATTGATCGCCGCGGCCCCGTCGCAGGTGTCCTGCAGGATTTTGCGCGACGGGATTCGGATCTTGTTGTTCGCCGAGGCCACGTTGATCAGATACGGCGCGTGGACGTAGAGCGGGATCGGTGAGCGCAGCAGCAGTCCGGCGTCCTCGCGCGGCGGTGGCTTCTTCCAACTCTGCGGATCGCCGAGGAAGAACTGGACGGCGTCGGCCTCGTCGTCCAGCGCGCCCTGCAGAGGGTTGTCGGAGCGAACGTGGGAACCGATGAGCACGAGGGTCAGTCTAGAGGCGCGGGGTGAACGGACTCGGTGACATGTTTCAGAACTTGATATCACCGGCGATATCAAGTTCTGCCACAAGCGCCGAACTCACAGCACATGCCGACCCTCGTGAGCGCCAAAAGAAAAGAGCCCCCGCGGCGGGCGGGGGCTCTTTTCGCCTATGGAACTACCGGTAGCGCTGGGTGACTACTACCGGTAGTCGGAGTACCCGTAGTCGTCCAGCGGCACCGCGGGACCGGCGGCCTGACCGAAGTCGGGGCTGTAGTACTGATCCTCATACGACGGGATCGTGTACGCCGCGGCCCGGGCCTCCTCGGTGGGCTGAACCTGGATGTTGCGGTAGCGGTTGATACCGGTACCGGCCGGGATCAGCTTGCCGATGATCACGTTCTCCTTCAGACCGCGGAGCTTGTCGCTGCGGCAGTTGATCGCCGCATCGGTGAGCACCCGGGTGGTCTCCTGGAACGACGCCGCGCTGAGCCACGAGTCGGTGGCCAACGACGCCTTGGTGATGCCCATCAGCACCGGCCGACCAGCCGCCGGCTCGCCGCCCTCAGCGCCCACCCGACGGTTCGCCGACTCGAATTCCGCACGCTCGGTCAGCGAACCGGGCAGGAACTCCG
>CAIWCQ010000065.1 GCA_903911165.1 uncultured Actinomycetes bacterium
CGGGGTACTGATTCCCCTCCACTGGGCCACGTTCCGACTTGCCCCGCACCCCTGGGCCGAGCCCGCCGAACGCCTGGTCGAGGCGGCGGTGGCCAGTGCGGTCGAGGTCGCCGTACCGAAGCCGGGTGAACGGGTAGTGGCGGGCCGGGTGCCGAAGATCGACCATTGGTGGCGGGAGGTGAATCCCACCCGATGACCGTCGGCATCAACGCCGGACTCTCCGATGCCGAGGTGGCTGCCCGCGTCGCCGAGGGCAAGACCAACGATGTGCCCAATCGCGCCTCGCGCAGCGTCGCCGACATCGTCCGGGCCAACGTGCTCACCCGGATCAACGCGATCCTCGGAGTGCTGTTTGCGATCGTGCTGGCCACCGGGTCGCTGATCAACGGACTGTTCGGCCTGCTGATCGTCGCCAACAGTGCCATCGGCATCATTCAGGAACTCCGGGCCAAGAAGACCCTGGACAACCTGGCCATCGTGAGTCAGGCCAAACCCCGGGTGCGCCGCCGGGCCGGGACCCGTGAGCTGCCGCCCAATGACGTGGTGCTCGACGACGTCATCGAAATCGGGCCGGGAGATCAGATCGTTGTCGACGGCGAACTTCTGGAAGCGGCCGGCTGCGAGATCGATGAGTCCCTGTTGACCGGCGAGGCCGACCCGATTGCAAAAACGAGCGGGGACGAGGTGATGTCGGGCAGTTTTGTGGTGGCCGGCACCGGCGCCTACCGCGCCACGAAGGTGGGACGCGAGGCCTACGCCGCCCGACTCGCGGAAGAGGCCAGCAAGTTCACCCTGGTGAAGTCCGAACTTCGCAGCGGAATCGACCTGATCTTGCGATTCATCACCTATCTGCTGGTGCCGGCCGGCCTGCTGATCATCTACACCCAGTTGTTCCTGACCAATGTGGGTTGGCGCGAGTCGGTCCTGCGGATGGTGGGCGCACTAGTCCCGATGGTGCCCGAAGGACTGGTGCTGATGACCTCGATCGCCTTCGCGGTCGGGGTGGTGAGGCTGGGCCGACGCCAGTGCCTGGTTCAGGAACTGCCCGCCATCGAGGGCCTGGCCCGGGTGGACGTGGTGTGCGCGGACAAGACCGGCACGCTCACCGAGAACGGGATGCGGCTTTCCGAGACGACACCTCTGGGCGCGGCGAGTGCGGAGCAGGTCGGCGAGGTCCTGGCGGCGCTTGCCGCCGACGACACCCGGCCCAACGCCAGCATGATCGCCATCGCGGAGGCGTACCCGCAGGCGCCGCACTGGACGTCAACCGCGGTGGCGCCGTTCAAGTCCGCCACCAAGTGGAGCGGCGCCTCCTTCGGTGCGCACGGTAACTGGGTGATCGGTGCGCCCGACGTCCTGCTGGACCCGGTCTCGCCGGTGGCCGAACAGGCCGAGCGGATCGGCGCCCGGGGCCTGCGGGTGCTACTGCTGGGGTCATCCGACGGCAGCGTCGATGACGTGGACGCGCCGGGCCGGGTGACGCCGGTCGCACTGGTGGTTCTGGAGCAACGGGTGCGCCCCGACGCCCGCGAAACTCTGGATTACTTTGCCTCCCAGCAGGTCTCGGTCAAGGTGATTTCCGGCGACAACGCAGTGTCGGTAGGCGCGGTGGCCGGCTCGCTGGGTTTGCACGGGGAGACGATGGATGCTCGGCAGCTGCCGAGTCAGGCCGAGGCGTTGGCCGACACCATGGACGAATACACCACCTTCGGCCGGGTCCGGCCAGACCAGAAGCGGGCCATGGTGCATGCATTGCAGTCGCGGGATCACACCGTGGCGATGACCGGTGACGGCGTCAACGATGTGCTGGCTCTCAAGGACGCCGATATCGGCGTGGCGATGGGTTCGGGTAGTCCGGCGTCGCGGGCGGTGGCCCAGATTGTGTTGCTCGACAACAAGTTCGCCACCCTGCCCTATGTGGTCGGCGAGGGCCGGCGGGTGATCGGCAACATCGAACGGGTCTCCAACCTGTTCCTGACTAAGACCGTCTACTCGGTGCTGCTGGCATTGCTGGTGGGCCTGGGCGGACTTGCCTCTCACTGGGGTCGCAGTGACCCGCTGCTGTACCCGTTCCAGCCGATCCACGTCACCATCGCGGCCTGGTTCACCATCGGCATCCCGGCTTTCGTGCTCTCGCTGGCGCCCAACAACGAACGAGCACGGACCGGTTTCGTCCGCCGGGTGATGACCTCGGCGCTACCGGCCGGCACGGTCATCGGGATCGCGACCTTCGCCTCGTATCTGCTGGCCTACCCCGGAACCAACGCCACCGCGGTCGCCCAGACCCGGGCCTCGACGGCGGCGCTGATCACCCTGCTGATCGGGGCGATGTGGGTGTTGGCCGTCGTCGCCCGGCCCTACCAGTGGTGGCGGGTGGCGCTGGTGGCTTTCTCCGCCGTGGGCTACCTGGTCATTTTCGCCCTGCCACTGGCTCGGGAGAAGTTCATGCTTGATCCGTCGGATCCGGCCATCACCATGCCGGCGGTGCTGATCGGACTGGTGGCGGCGGCGTTGATCGAGGCCTCCTGGTGGATTCAGGGCAGGCTGCTCGGCGAACCGCGGATTTTATGGCGGTAGCGGCCCACGGTGCGTAGATTGACTCAGGGACGTCATCCGGGCAACCGGAGGCAGCCGACCCCGCACCAACCATGAAGGGATCACCCATGTCATTGTTTGACAAGGCCAAGGAAGCTATCAGCGAGAACGTCGACAAGATCCAGGACGGTATCGACAAGGCCGGCGACCTGATCGATGAGAAGACCTCGGGCAAGTTCTCCGAGACCATCGACAAGGTGCAGGGCGCGGCCCAGACCGCGGTCGACAAGGTCTCCGATGCCGCCACCAACGCCAAGGACGCCGCCACCGGTGCCGCCGAGACCGTTGCCGACAAGGTGAGCGGTGCCGCTGACGCCGTCGCCGACAAGGTCGACCCGAAATAAAGTCTCGATGGCGAAGGTCTCGGTTTCCGTAGACGTTCCGCTATCACCCGAAGAGGCTTGGCAGCACGCATCCGACCTGTCCCGGTACTCCGAATGGCTGACCATTCACCGGGTCTGGCGGTCCGTGCTGCCGGCGACGATCGACAAGGGCACCGTGGTGGAGTCCATTGTCGAGGTCAAGGGCATGTACAGCCGCATCCGGTGGACGATCGTGAACTACCGACCACCGGAGTTATTGACACTGGACGGCATCGGCAACGGTGGCGTCAAGGTGAAGATGATCGGCAGAGTCCGGCCCGGTCACCGCACCGGTTCCGGGGCCTCGCTCGCCAGCGTCGACCCGGCCGCATCGGTGGTCACCATGGATGTTCATCTCGGCGGGCCGGCACTGTTCGGTCCGATCGGGTTGCTCGTGGCCGCCGGGTTGCGCTCCGATATCCAGGCATCGCTAAACCGGTTCGTGACGGTCTTCGCCTGACCCCGGTCCGCCCCGGCGCAGCGTCTCGAGAAGTTCCCGGTAAGGCCCCACCAAATAGGCGGTGTCCCCGGCGCTGAGACGGGCGTTGCGGTGCGGATGAAATTCCACCGGCCCCTGCCTGCGATCGACGGCGATGATCCGGGTCTGGGTGGACACCCCGAGCATCGCCATCCCGTCCATCTCGCTACCTGCCTGCACCCGCACGCCACCGATCATGAACGAGTGCTGGCCCACCGAGAACGTGCCGAGGACCTCCAGTCCCATGGCTGCCCCGATGAACCACGGCGTGGCAAGGTCCACCGTGGAGCGCACGTGTTCGAAGCCCAGGCGATGGCCGACCGCGGCACCGAGTTCGCGGTCGTAGATCCGTAACACGATCGGCGGCTGTCCTCCTGCCGAATTCCCGCCCGCGGCCGACCCTTTTAAATCCGATGCGCCGAGCATCTCCTGCAGGATGATTCCGGTTTCGATGTTGACCATGTCGTTCTCGGTCAGTACGGCCACCGCGCGGGCCTGTGAGACCCGGGCCGCGGCCAGCGTCGGACGCAGGGTGGCGTCGCCGAAGATCACCGGGATACCGAGTTCGGCCGCCGCCGGCAGGTAGCGGCTGTCCTCGTCGAGTTCAATCACCGCCACGTCGTGGCCGGCCTCTCGGAGCATGCCGGCAACCCGAACTCCGAACGATCCCAGGCCCACCACCACGACGTGGTCCCGCAAATGGCTGACCTTTTCCCGATTGGCCGCCTGCGGCATCCGTCGCGACAGCAGAACATCGGCGATGAATGCCACCAGGATCGCGTTGGTGGCGATCCCGCTGAGCATCATCACCACCCCCCAGAGCCGAAGCCAGGTCGCCTGGAGAGCGAAGTTGAAATCGCCGTAGCCGACGGTGGTGAGGGTTTCGGTGGCAAATGACAGTGCGTCGATCCAGCCCATGTCGGGCTGCCGAAAAGCGAACCGCAGGATAAGCGTTGAGCCGATCAGAAGCGCCAGCGCCACTGCCAGCGCACGATAGAACAGCGGATTGAGGTCGTGATGGAAGGCGCGCACCGAGTCCCCGAACCGGACTCTGCGTGAGCGCCGCGGCACGAACGCATCGAAGGATTCCGCGACCGGCATGCCGCTTTCGGCGAGTTCGCCTGGGCGGCCGATCATCGTGATCCAGTCGCCCACGCAGACGCGGGTATCGAGTGGGGGACAGGCGAGTACGTCCCCGGCTGCCGGCGAATTCGCGCCGCGAACAACGGCCACCGGCGCCAACCTGCCGTAGATCTCCCGCAACGTGCCGTCCACCGCAGCCGCGGCGGTGGAGACGACGAAATCCTGGGCCGCGACCCGGATCGTGTGTGCCGTTCGCCCGAGCAGTGCTTCGAGTACCGAGGGTGCGGCCAGATCGGCCACATCCAGAACCGAACCCGGCCCGTTGTCGTCGTCCATCGCCTGGCGCAACACGGGGTTGGCAATCCGAGCCACCACCCGGACGCCCGGGTTGGCCCGGCGGGCCAGCAGGGCCATCTCCAGGTTTAGCGAGTCCTCAGTCGAGGCGCAGATCACCGCATGCGCGGTAGCGACATCGGCCTCGGCCAGGCCGGCCGGCGACTGCAGCGTCCGGACGTCGGCGTCGCTCAACTCGTCGATGATCCGCCTTCTGCGATAGGATCGTCCGTCAGGTATATCATAGACTACGATCGTCGAGTCGGATCAGCCAGTGTCTTCAATTCATGAATCTCTCCTGACCTACACG
>CAIWCQ010000066.1 GCA_903911165.1 uncultured Actinomycetes bacterium
CACAGTCTGATTGAACTGATCGACCGGACCGGGGACGTCGTGCAGCCACCGCATGATCGGGGTCGCCAGCACCGGGCCGACGCCCTCGTCGATCACGTCGTAGTCACCATCGGAAAGCGTTGCGACCCTGGCCAGCCCGGCCACCGTCTGTTCCACAAAGATGTCACGCGGTCGGCAGATCACGCCCGCGGCGCGGGCCCGGGCAACTACCTGCATCGACAGGATGCTGTCACCGCCGAGTTCGAAGAAGGATTCGTCGACGCCGACTCGCTCCAGTCCGAGCACTTGGGCGTAGATGCCTGCCAGGATTTCTTGGACTGCATCTGAGGGAGCGCGGTAGGAGTCGACGTCCTGGTAGTCCGGTGCAGGCAACGCCTTGGTGTCGAGTTTCCCGTTGACCGTGAGCGGCAGCGCATCGATCACCACCACCGCGGAGGGAACCATGTACGACGGCAACCGATCACCCAGGACGGCCCGCGCCATGGCCGGTTCCACAGCGCCAGTCACATACCCGACCAGGCGCTTGTCGCCGGGGCGATCTTCACGAGCGATCACCACCGCCTGCTCGACACCTTCCAATCCGCTCAGTGCGGCCTGGATTTCACCCAACTCGATCCGGTACCCGCGGATCTTGACCTGCTCGTCGGAGCGACCCATATAACGCAACTCGCCGTCAGCACCCCAACACATCAAATCGCCGGTGCGGTACATACGCGCCCCCGGCTCCCCGAACGGACACGCCACGAACCGGGTCGCCGACAACCCAGACCGGCCGATATATCCGTCAGCGACCCCCCCACCGGCCACATACAACTCACCGACAACACCCGGCGGTACCGGCCGCAACAAGGTGTCGAGGACAAAGAAACCGAGATGACCCAGCGGCACCCCGATGGGGCTGACAACGCTGTCGACATCACCGGCCACGATCTCCCGGAACGACGCATGCACCGTCGTCTCCGTGATGCCATACATGTTGATCAACCGCGGCGAGTCCGGATGATGCTCCAGCCACGACCGCATCCGTTGTGGTTCCAGCGCTTCCCCACCGAACACCACGGCCTCGAGTTTGAGCTGTGCGGCCAGTTCCGGATGAGCGGCATCAGCGGTCTGCAGCGCATAGAACGCCGACGGAGTTTGACTCAAGACACTGACTTGCTCGGAAACTAGCAGGGCATACAGATCTTCTGGCGAACGCACCACCGCATCGGGCACCACAACCACCCGACCGCCATAAAGCAGCGCCCCCCAGATCTCCCACACCGAGAAGTCGAACGCCAGCGAATGACACTGCGACCACACCAGCCCCGACATGTCCATGTCGGCGTCCAACGTCTGCAAAAGATGAATCACGTTGCGATGCGGAATCGCCACACCCTTAGGCGTTCCGGTAGTGCCAGAGGTGTAAATGATGTACGCGACATCATCGGCACCCGGCACCGGCAACGCGACACCAGAACCAACCCCGGGGCCGGTCAACTCCCTCACATCAATGACCGAAAAACCACGTCCCCCAAGCTCTCCAGCCAACGCAGCCGTAGTCACCACAACAATCGGCTCGGAATCATCAAGTACAAACCGCCGCCGCACCTCAGGCACCGAAGGATCAATCGGCACATAAGTGGCCCCGGTCTTCACCACCGCCACCATCGCCACAATCGCCTCAGCCGACCGCGGCAACAACAACGCCACCCGCTGCCCGGCACCTGCTCCGCAACCGGCCAACACCTGTGCCGCACGATCAGCCGCCTCGTCGACTTCGCAGTACGTCATCGACGAGCCCTCAAAGGTCACCGCCACCGCGTCGGGAGTACGCGCCGCCTGCGCGGCGAACATCGACGCGATCGATTCCGGACCGCTCACCAACTGGGTCAGTGCGGCCCGGTTGCTCCACTGATCCAGCTGCGTGTGCTCAGCGTCGCCGAGCACGTCGATCTTGGACAGCGGAAGCGCCGGATCGGCAATCATGGCTGCCAAGACCCACTCGAGTCGCTCGATCAGTGCTTTGACGTCAGCCGCATCGAACACATCGGTGTCGTACTCGACGCGAAGTGTCAGTTCGTCGCCCGGCAAGGCTTGTACGCCAAGCGGGTAGTGGTTGTATTCGTGATGTGCGAAATCCGTAACGGCGAGTCCGTCGCTTCCCGACAACTCGGCGGCATCGATCGGATAATTCTCGTAGACGAAGAATGTGTCGAATAATCGGTCCTGACCCGTGACGCGATGAACCTCACTGAGCGCCAGATGCTGGTGCTCAAGTGTCTGAGCATGGTCGTTTTGTAGCTGATCGAGGAGGCTGGCGACGGTCGTGATCGCCGTGATCCTCACCCGGACCGGCACCGTATTGATCAACAGACCGACCATCGAGTCTGCACCGAACACTTCATCGGGCCGGCCCGATACCGTCGTGCCGAACGCAACGTCTTGCTGACCCGTCAACGACATCAACACCAGCGCGTAAGCGCCTTGGAGCACCGTGCTGACCGTGGTGTGACACGTACGCGCCAGCTCATGAAGGTCCTGCGTCATCTGTTCGGACAGAGCGAACGACGCGACATCGCGATGCCCGCGCTCCGCTCGGCCCGTCGGACCGACCAAGGTCGGGGTGTCGAAGCCGGCCAGCACCTCGGCCCACGCC
>CAIWCQ010000067.1 GCA_903911165.1 uncultured Actinomycetes bacterium
ACCAGGTCAGTCCGGACACGATGTAACCGATCAACACCACTGAGAGGAGGATTCCGGTGGTGGCGTGCAGATCCCGCCAGCGGAGCCGGCCGCCCTTGCGCCAGCGGATCGCCAGTCGTGGCTTTCCGCGTTCGGTGGCCCGGGGCCACCATAAAAAGACTCCGCTGGCCAGCAGCACCAGGATCCACACCGCGGTCATCTCGACGATGAGGTTGCCGACGCCCACCTTCATCGAGGCGTCGGGATAGGACGACGGCGCGATGAAGTGCCCCAGTGACGGCGCCGACACGGTGGGGCCGTCATTGCCGAAGAATCGGTGTAGCTGGTTGGCCCAGCCGACCAGACCGTCGAGTTCGCGGCGCTGCCCAAGGTAGTTGCCGGTGTAGGGATCGACGAAGACCTGGGTGACATTTCGCTCGCCGATATCCGCGGTCTCGGGCGCCATGAAGTCGATCTGGGTGGATCGATCCGGTGCCTCCGGTGGCGTCACCGCGTCCAGGATCATGTCCGCAGGTACCTGCTGGCGGGCGGCGTCGACCTGGGTGTCGAGGGAGACCGGTGAGGCGCCCGTACTAGCTGGATTCGGCTGCGAGACAACCGTGAGGTCGCGGTGCAGGAGCAGGTTGAGGGGCTGGGTGTAGAGGATGATCAGGCCGGTGCAGGCCAGTAGCAGCAGCGTCGGGGCCGCGAACAGGCCGACCCAGAAGTGCAGCCGCCAGATGCGGCGCAGGGTCGCCGCCTCACCACGTCGCTGCTCACGCTCGACCGTGACCACGATCTACCTCCACGTTTGCAAAGCTTCTCGTGCTGTTCCTGGTTGCACCGTCCTAGTCGTCTGATCGGGGGCGGAAGTTCCCACGGGGACCCCGGGTAACGATTCGGCGAATGGCCTGACCGCCTGCGCGGCGAACGCCGGAACCCGTGTGACGATGACGGTGCAGTTCGCACCCCTGCGGGCAGGAGCCACGAATGTTTTGGTTCGGTGTCTACGTCAGCGCGGCTACTGCGGTGGCACTCTTCGTCTACCTCACCGCGGTCCGGTTCCAGGCTGATCTGGTGGGTGCCTCCGAACATCCCGTCCTGACTGCTGTTCTCACCGGAATGCTGTGGCCGGCACTGCTCGTCGGAGTCGTGGAGTTGAGCCTGATCTGGTTGTGCGGCCGGTGCTGCCGGTCGACCACCGCACGCAGCGCCGAGATTGCCTCGCCCGTCTTTAGGTGACGGTCAGTCCGCGTCACCCACGGGGACCCGGGTCCGGGTCGTCAGCGCCGTCTGGTGCGGCGAAGGAAGAACACGCCGATGAAAGCCAATGCGGCACTGCCCGGTTGCGGCGCAATGGTGTAGCCGAGGTCGGCGAGGATCGCGAGTTCAACCGGGCTGAGCACTCTGATGCCCAGGCCCGAAAACACCTGAGCGTTCATCAGCTTGCGATTAGCGCCGCCGAAGACGCGGTCGTTGAGGTGCGACACCGAACTGCCGGATTCCCATGAGCCCGGGGTATAGATCGGAACAAGTCCGCCGTAGGCGGCGACTGCATCTGCCCCGCCGACGTAGAGTCCGCCGTTGCCGCCGGTCAGGTTCGGCGTGTAGGCATTCCTCCAGATGTAATCGCTGCCGATCACCTTCGTACCGTCGGAGTTGACCAGAAAACTGTCGAATACCGTCCAGGTGGTGCCGGTGTTCGATCCCGGCTGGTCGGTATAGGACAAGAAGCCCAGGGTGTGCGTCAGTTCGTGCATTGCCACCGACTCGAGGTCGTACTGGCCATAGACCACGGAGTCGCCGGTGGCCCAGTTCTGGGCGAAGTTCCAGTTGATCTCGCCGTCGGCGGTCGACCCGTTGGTGTCCACCCCGGTGAGAATCTTGTGCTGGACCACCGTCGGTAGGAAGCCGGGGCCGGCGCTGGTGAAATCGCTTCCCGCCGTCGCCAACGTCGATGACAGCGGATTGAACTCTCCGCTGACATCGAAGGTGATCACCACGGGGGAATCCACCACGATGTAGGACGCAAGTGCGGCCGCCGCCGATGCCAGCGAACTGCGTGCGGCAGGGGACCAGAGCTGGCTTCCGCTGCCGTAGACGAACTGGAACTGCAGCAGCGACCCGCCGCCGACGCCCTGTCGCACTGCCACGCTCGCGGTGGTGCTCGGCGGGCGGAAGAGGTCGAGCAGGTTGATGTGGAAGCCGGGATCGGCGGCCGCGACGGTGAAGGTGTCGATGCCGGTGAATCCCGGGCCGGGCGTATAGGTGTAGCCGCCGGCGGAATCGATCGCGACGCTGCCGTACTGGGCCTCGCCGGTGAGGCTGTAGACGATCCGGTCGCCCTCGGGATCGGAGGCGCCGATGCTGCCGGTGATCGGCCCTTCGCTCTGTCCCGTGAGCTGCACCGGGCTGACCGACGGGGCCTGGTTGAAGAATGTGCGCCGCACCAGTAGCGCAATGCCCTCGATCAACCCCTGGATGGGAGAGAGAAGTCCCGACAGCGGGTCAGTCGCCGACGCGGCTGCAGCGGCGAGGGGAGCGCGCGCCAAGGTGGCGTTGGCCGTCACCCGGGTTCCGGGCGCGAGAGCCGTTGGCGCCGAGGTCACGTCGCCGGTTACCGCGGCCGGGGTCGCGAGGACAGGTGCCTCCGTCTCTGCGGCGCTGGATTCCCCGGCGTTCGGGGTCCTGGAGCTTGCGGTGTTGGGGCTTGGGGTGTTGGGCTTCAGGGCGGCCCGCGGGGCGCTGCTATCGGCGGGCGATCGCGTCGCCCGCGATTGGCCGCGGCTGGGCTGTGGGGCAACGCGGTCCAACTTCGGGATTGACCCGATGCCGGCCGCGATGCTCGCCGCAGTGGGCCTACTCGGCTCCGCCGGGGCGGTTGCGGGTGCGGCCACCTCAGGTGCGGTGAGGCTCTTAGCTGCCCGGGACGTCTGGGCCGGCTTACGCGTGGTGGGGGCCGCCTGGCGTGGACCGCTGCTTGTAGTGCTGTCAGTACTGTCGACTGCCGCGGCGGTCGAGGCTCCGGCAGCGTCAGCCTCCGCCGCCGCCACAACGGGAGTCGCCAGGGCCAGTCCAGTCGCGAGCGCTACGGCACCCAGTGGCACCGCGAGAGCAAACTTCGACATCACCGCACCCCCTCGACATCTGCCGGTGACAGCCTTGAACCACCAACCTATCGGCGCAGCAACCCCGTCGTCAACATCGCCACGCGGCCTGACCACCATTGAGCTGCGGTTTTCCGCATTGGCGCTGGACTCGAAGCTACGTCCGGAAAGTGGATCGAGGAAACTCCCCGCAAGCGCTTGACGAAATGTTTGCTGGGATACAGACTGGCAACGATTTGCAAGGTGCACGCCCGCATGCCCGAATACCCGCCAAAGGATCCTGCACTGATGAATGCCGCCGATTCGACCCGTAACTCTGCCGACGCGACCGCCGCGGACACCACCAAACGGCGCCGGAGTTGGGTGCGGTCGATTGAGTACGGCCGTCGCGCGGTGACGGAGACCGCGTCTCGCGGATACGCCATCCATGTGGGTCGGGTGGGTGCGTTGGCGGTGGCGCTGGGTGTGGGGTCTGCGGTGGTGGCGGTGCCGGTGGCGTTGGCGGATACGACGGGGTCGGGTGGTTCGACGGGGTCGTCGGATTCGGCGGAGGCCTCGGCTTCGTCGGGATCGGGATCGACAAAGCCGTCGCGGGGTGCGGCGCGCACTGGCCGTGGCGGTTCGGGGTCGGATTCGTCTGATCCGTCGGATTCGTCAGCGGGTGCGGA
>CAIWCQ010000068.1 GCA_903911165.1 uncultured Actinomycetes bacterium
ACCGACGCCGCCGTGGTCGGGGTCACCGTGGTCTCAATCGACAGCGCTCGGTCGGCGAGCGTGATGTCGAGGGTGACCACATGCGGAAACGGAAAGCTGGAGAGCAGACGCGGCTGGCCGCCGTAGTCGAGGTCGGCGACGAACCGGTTCTCCTCTTGTTCGGTGACCAGCCAGCCGGGATAGGCGGCAAGCACGCCGTGGATCACTAGGCCGTGCTCGTCGGAGCGCACTCCGCCGACTCCGGGGGTCAGCGTCACCGCGCCGCCGTCGACCGCGTAGCCATTGGCGCTGAGCCGGTTCGCCCACGGGTACAGGATCGGAATACCCATCGTTTTGCCGGTGGTCAGATAGGCGCGAAGGCCGCGTCGTTGACCCAGCAGCTCTACGCCGCCGTCGGACAGCGAGGTGCAGACCATGCCCGCCGACGGAACGAAGGTCGCTGTCAGGGCGGACGACGGGTCTTTGAGAACGACGGAGGGCAGCTGGGCCATGGTCGGATTGTGCCATGAATGCCCAGCGAGTGACGAAGTCCGGCGGCGGTAGGGCGCGCTTAGCGCTGGGGCCGATCGAGCACCCCATCGCGGCGGGCGCGGGGAAAGTTCGCCATCACCCGCTCGAGCATCGCGCTGTACGCGGCCCCGTTGTTGAGGATGTCCGGGCGGTTGTGGTGTCGGAGATAGGCGTCAATGCGACGTTCCAGTGGCCAGTCCCAGTAGTCCCGACCGGTGTAGGCCGAACACAGGAATTGCCAGGCGACGGCGTCGATCTGCTCAGCCGCAACGGTTCCCATCGTCACCCTGCCCCCAGTGTGCGTTATCTGATGGACCTATCTCACCATATGCCGAACTGGGATGGGCGATAGTGGCCCGGCTCGTCACGCAAGGGCGTGAATTCCCTTGTAGAGCAGAGCCAGGCCGATGATGATCAGGATCGCGCCGATCAGGCCGCCGTGGTTGTCCTCCATCCAGATCTTGAGTTTGTCCAGCGGTTCCTCCAGTCGCGGCCCGGCGACGAGGCAGCCCAGCACCGGCAGGGCGATAGTCGACGCGGCGATGGCGGTGAAGGTCGCCGCCGCTGCCCAGGTCTGAGGGAGGCTGAGGTCATTCGTGCCGATGGTGGTTCCGGCGGCGACGCACAACAGGAGCACCTTTGGGTTGGCCACTGTCAGTGCGATCGCGGTGAGGAATGCCCGGCGGGGCTGCAGGGATCCCATCGATCGCATCCAACGTGGGGTGTGGGCTGAGTTGTGGCGGTTCAGCCATCGGTAGAGGCCAAGGGCGATCAGTCCGATACCCACGGCGATGCGCACATGCGGCGCCCAGGCGGGGGAGTCACCCGCACCGACGTCTGAAGCGGCCGTGGCGGCGGCGGTGATGGCGGCGATGCTGAACACCCAACCCGCCAGGAACGCCAGGCTTGTCGGTCGCGGTCGCGACGTATGCAGGACCAGGATGCCCGGGATGATCGTGAACGGCGAGAGCGCGATGATCAGGGCCAGCGGCGTCAACTCGGCCAGGCTCGCCCCCACAGTGCTCACGGGTGAAACCTAGTCCGGGCCCACGGGTGAAACCTAGTCCGGGCCCACGGGTGAAACCTAGTCCGGTGCCCGGCGCAGGGTCCAGGCCGGCACCCAGTGCGTCACTGCCCTGCGGTCGGAGCCGTAGACCACGTCGTAGGTGACCAGGCCCCACCAGTCGCCCTGTTCGCACAGGCCCCAGCAGCGCAGCCAGCCGGCGGTGACTCGGTGCATCTGCAGTCCGTGCGGGTGGTAGCGGCCGGCCCGGTGCGGCTGGCGGGGGAATAGCACGGCTAGGTCCACCAGGACCGGCACCGGCGGGTGCAGGGCCCGAAACGGTGATCGGAGCGGCTGCCCGTTGTACCCGATGGAAGCGAGATCAGCCACGGTTCGATCATATGTTCGATATCGCCCGTTCGCGAGCAGACGCAAAATCGCACAAATCTGCCATGTGGAGTGCGAGTTTGTGTCTGCTCGGCACACCTGTCCTTTGGCCCTATCGCCGCCACCGCCTCGCTCAGTAGACTTGAGCGGAACAGACTCAAGGTTGTCGATGTTGTATACCTCGACAAGCTTCTACCTGTAGAAACGGAGGTGTCG
>CAIWCQ010000069.1 GCA_903911165.1 uncultured Actinomycetes bacterium
CGACCCCGCCGACGTCGTCGTCACCCGCGGGCAGAGCGCCCGGATCGCCGTGACCGTCGGCACCGACGCCCGCGCTGATCTGGCTCTGGAGGCCCACCTGATCAGCCCGTGGGGCACCTGGGAGTGGATCGGCCCGGCGTCGTGCGGCGCGGTGCTGCCCGCCGGAGGCACCGTCGAGGTGGCCTTCGACGTGAACCCGCCACCGTGGACCACGCCCGGATCGTGGTGGGCGCTGATCCGCATCGGCTGCGCCGGGCAGTTGCTCTACACGCCGGCGGTCGCGGTGAGCGTCCGATGAGTCTGGCCGCCACCGTGGACGGCGCCGCGGTGCTCATCGATGAGATCGACGCCCGCGAGGCCGCCCTGCGTGCCTCCCCGCTGACCGCCGCCCTGCCGCGGCCGAACACCAGCGAAGGCCGGCAACTGAGACGCTGGCTGACGCAACTGCTGGTGACCGAACGGGTGATCGCCCACCAGGCCCACGCCCTCGGCGTCACCGCCGCGGCGGCCCCTGCCGAGGCCGACGTGCTGCCGGACCTGACCGCGCGACTGGAGATCGGCAGCATCGCCACCGGGGCACTGTCGGACCCACTGGCGCGGGCGCTGTACGCACACGTCACCGCCGGCATCGACGTCGACGTCGCCACCGTCGCCGACTACCACCGGCGCAACCCGAACCGGTTCCCCGCTGACCCCGAGCCTGAGGTGGCCATCGCGGAAATGCTGCGCGGCGCGGCCCGCCGGCGCGCGTTCCGGCACTGGCTTGATCAGCGTCGCGCGGCCCTGGTGTGGCTGGCGCCGGGCTTTGAGCATCCCGGCGACCCGCGCCAGCCCGACAACGTCCACAGGCACTGATGAGCACCGCGCTAACCCGGCCAACTCTGGCCTTGGACATCGGCGGCACCAAGATCGCCGCCGGGCTCGTCGACGCTAAAGGTGTTGTGCTGCATACCAATCGGCAACCCACCCCGCGCAGCACCGACCCCGACCAGGTGTGGGCCGCCGCCGAGCGCACCATCGCCGACGCACTGGCCGCCGCCGGGGGAGAGGTCAGTGGAGTGGGCATCTCCTCGGCTGGGCCGATCAGTCCGGCCGAGGGAACCATCAGCCCGGTCAACATCGGTGCCTGGCGCGGCTTCCCCGTCGTCGACCGGGTGGTGGCGGCGGTGCCCGGCGTGCCGGTGCGACTGGCCGGCGACGGGCTGTGCATGGCACTGGGCGAACACTGGCGCGGCGCCGGCCAGGGCGCGGCGTTCATGCTGGGCATGGTGGTGTCCACCGGAATCGGCGGCGGTCTGGTGCTCGATGGCGAACCCTATGGTGGCCGCACCGGCAACGCCGGGCACGTCGGCCACGTCGTCGTCGACGTGAACGGACCGCCCTGCGCGTGCGGCGGACACGGCTGCGTCGAGGCCATCGCCAGCGGACCGAACCTGACCGCCTGGGCCCGCGAACAGGGCTGGACCGGAACCGACGCCAAAGCCCTCGCCGAGGCCGCCGCCGCCGGGGATGCCGTCGCACTGCGGGCCTTCGGGCGCGGCGCCGAGGCCATCGCAGCGATGATCGCCTCCGTCGCGGCGGTCTGCGATCTGGACCTGGTGGTCATCGGCGGCGGCGTGGCCAACGCCGGCCCGGTGCTCTTCGACCCCCTGCACACAGCACTGCGCCGCTACGCGGCCCTGGACTTCATCGCCGGCCTGCGGGTAGTCCGCGCCGCCCTCGGCGGGGAGGCCGGCCTCGTCGGCGCCGCCGCCCTGCTGCGCACCACCCCCTAGGGCCACCCAGCCCCCCAGCGTCGCCAGCCCCCCACCCCGCCGAGCGTTACACCAGCGCGACACTGGCCGCCGAGGGTGACTCCAGTGCGACGGTGGGCGGTGGATTTGGGGGGAGCGGCGCGCGCGCGTTACCCTTGCCCAGTTCCACCGAAGACCGTCGGTCACCACGCAAGTGGTTGAAGGTTCCGGATAGATCCGGGCGGCCCACGCAGGAGGACGAGGCAGCCGCATTGCGGCATTTTCACGCCCCGGCCCATCTGCGCCGGGGCGTTCGTCATTTCTCGGGCCTTCAGCGGTGGCGCACACGAAAAACCACCGAGGAGGCATGCATGGCCAAGGCTGACAAGGTCACCGCGGTCGCCGAGATCTCTGAGCAGTTCAAGTCCTCGACGGCCACCGTCATCACCGAGTACCGCGGTCTGACCGTGGCCAATCTGGCCGAGTTGCGCCGTTCACTCGGCGGGGTCGCCACCTACACCGTCGCGAAGAACACGTTGATCAAACGTGCGGCGGCCGAAGCCGGGATCGAGGGCCTCGACGAACTTTTCGCCGGACCCACCGCGATCGCCTTCATCAACGGCGAGGCAGTTGACGCGGCTAAGGCGATCAAGAAATTCGCCAAGGACAACAAGGCGCTCATCATCAAGGGCGGCTACATGGACGGTCGCTCGCTGACCGTCGCAGAGGTTGAGAAGATCGCCGATCTCGAATCGCGCGAAGTGCTGCTGGCCAAGTTGGCCGGCGCCATGAAGGGCAACCAGGCCAAGGCAGTCGGCCTGTTCAACGCCCCACTGTCGCAGTTCGCCCGGCTCGCCGCAGCGCTGCAGGAGAAGAAGGCCGGCGAAACCGCCGCGTAACCAGCAATCACTAACCAGGCAATCACCAAACTAGGAAGGTCCATCACCATGGCAAAGCTCAACACCGACGAACTGCTCGACGCGTTCAAGGAAATGACCCTGCTCGAACTCTCGGAGTTCGTGAAGAAGTTCGAAGAGGTCTTTGAGGTCACCGCGGCCGCACCGGTCGCCATCGCCGCCGCCGGTGGCGCAGCCGGCCCGGCCGCCGAGGCCGCCGAGGAGCAGACCGAGTTCGACGTCATCCTCGAGGCCGCCGGCGAGAAGAAGATCGGCGTGATCAAGGTCGTCCGCGAGATCGTCTCAGGCCTGGGCCTCAAAGAGGC
>CAIWCQ010000070.1 GCA_903911165.1 uncultured Actinomycetes bacterium
CAACCCCAACCGCCGCCGACTGCAGACCGCCTGGCTGGACCAGCGGGCCACAGTGCCCCAGACCGTGCCGGCGGTCGCGGCCCCGGTTGGACCGCCAGGAGGCTCCGCCGCGGAATTCCTCTGCCGCACGGTGCTCGAGGCACCCGGGCAGGTCACCGTCGTCGCCATCGGCCCACTCACCAATATCGCCGCAGCCATCGACACCGAACCCGACGTTGCCACCGCAATGGCCTCGCTGGTCATCATGGGGGGCACGGTCGCGGTGCCCGGCAACGTCACACCCGCGGCGGAGTTCAACATCTGGATGGATCCCGAGGCGGCCGACATCGTTTTTCGCAGTGGCGCACCCATCACGATGGTCGGACTCGACGTCTGCCACCAGACGTCCTTCGATCGCGACCGCGCCGCCCGACTCCGCCGCAACGGCTCACCGCTGGCCGGTTTCGTGGCCGATGCCGCCGAGTCGTGGATCGACGTGCGCGAACAGTTGTTCCCCGAGCACGAGGCGCTGCATCTTTATGACACGTTGGCCGTCGCCGCCGCCATCGAACCCGACCTGCTTGAGACCCACGGGGCCCTCGTCGACATCGAGACCTCCGACGGGCCGGCTCAGGGAATGACGGTCACCTACCGCAACGACATCCTCCGCGAGTTCCTCACCGGTCGTGGCCCCAACGCCGCGGTTGCGATCGGCGTCGACAGCACGCGCTTCGCACAGCACTTCGACGCCCGGGTGGCCGACTGCCTCTGACGGCGAGGGTGTCGAGCACGCGGCAAACCCCATCCAGAGCGGAGGATATCGACATGCATCGCGCGCCAGACGTTCATCGACCGCTGTGGGAACGCATCGGCGAGATCGTCTCCAGCCGTCGGTCCTGGGTGTTGGCACTGGTCGTCGCGGCACTTGGCGGCGCCCTGCTGGGTCTGATCCCGCAGAGTGGCTCGGCCGAACAATCGCCGGTGGTCCTGCCCCCGAACGCGGAGTCGGTCCGGGCGGCTGAGGTGATCAAGGCGTTCCCCGGCGGTGATGCCGCGCCGGTGCTGCTGGTGATCAGCCGGGCCGATGGGGCGGATCTGTCCCCGGAGGAACTCGACGCCGCCCAACAGGCCCGCGACCGGATGGCCGGCGTCACCGGCGTGATGGCCGCGCCCGGCCCGCCGATCATCGGTGCCACCGACGGCAAAGCTGCGGTGGCGCCGGTGGCGCTGAACCCCGACCTCAACGGCTTCGCTCTCTCCGACACCGTGATGGGCTTGCGTGAGGCGGCCCGCGACGGCCTACCCGCCGGACTGGTCGCGAACGTCACCGGCGGCCCGGCGTTCGGTGCCGATATCGCCAACTCGTTCGCCGGGGCCAACATCAACCTGCTCGCCGTCACCGGAGCCGTCGTCGCACTGCTGTTGATCATCACCTACCGCTCCCCGGTGCTGTGGCTGGTGCCACTTCTGGTGATCGCCTTCGCCGACCGGATCGCGGCGGTCACGGGCGCGGCGGTAGCCCAAGCGGTAGGCCTGGGCGGGGACGGATCGACATCGGGTATCACCAGCGTGCTGGTGTTCGGCGCGGGTACCAACTACGCGCTGCTGCTGATATCGCGCTACCGCGAGGAACTACGCCGGGAGCCCGAACACCGGCAGGCCTTGCGCACCGCGGTGCGCTTCGCTGGTCCGGCGATCGTCGCCAGTAATGCCACCGTGGTGCTGGCCCTGCTGTCGCTACTGCTCGCGTCCTCGCCCACCACCCGCAGCCTCGGTGTGCAGGCCGCCTCCGGTCTGCTAGTGGCCGCCATCTTCGTTCTGCTGGTGTTACCCCCGCTACTGGCACTGTTTGGACCAAAGTTGTTCTGGCCCTTCATCCCTCGGGCCGGGTCAGCGGAAATCACTACCACCGGGGCCTGGCATCGGGTGGCCGACTGGGTGTCCGGTCACGCCGGACGGGTGACGGTGGCGTCGATCCTCGTACTGGGCATCCTGGCCACCGGCTTGATCGGCATCCCGGTGGGCCTGTCACTGATCGATCAGTTCCGGGTGCGTGCGGATTCCGTCGACGGTTTCAAGACCCTGTCGGCACACTTCCCCGGCGGACTGACCGACCCGACCCGGGTGATCGCCCGCACCGCTGAGTCCGATGCGGTGCAGGCGGCGATTTCGGCCACGCCGGGAATCGCGTCGGTCACGCCGGCCGGGGTCTCCGACACCGGGCTGAGCCAGTGGCAGGTGGTACTCGATTCAACGCCGGCATCCGATAGGGCCTTTGAGACTGTCGTTGCACTGCGTGATTCAGTACGAAAAGCCGACTCAGAGGCGCTAATCGGCGGCTCGGACGCCACCGCACTGGACACCAAGGACGTCGCCGTCCGGGACCGCTGGGTAGTGATCCCGGCGATCCTCATCGTGGTGCTCGCGGTGCTCTATGCCTTGCTGCGGGCGCTGCTGACGCCACTGGTGCTGGTGGCCATCACAACGCTGTCGACGCTGGCGGCACTCGGAATGGGTGGATGGGTGAGCGTGCACCTGCTCGGCTTCCCGGCACTGGACAACACGACGCCCTTGTTCGCGTTCCTGTTCCTGGTGGCACTCGGGGTCGACTACACCATCTTCCTGGTCACCCGCGCCCAGGAGGAGACACCTCAGCACGGCACCCGCGGCGGCATCGTGCGCGCGGTCTCGGCGACGGGTGCGGTGATCACCAGTGCCGGCATCGTGCTGGCCGCGGTGTTCGCCGTGCTCGGTGTGCTGCCGTTGATCGCCCTGACACAACTCGGCATCATCGTCGGCCTGGGCATCCTGCTGGACACCTTCGTCGTACGCACCGTTGTCATCCCCGCGTTGTTCACGCTCATCGGCCCGGCGATCTGGTGGCCGGCCTTCCATGCGAGAGACATCGAACGAGGCGGCGAAGTACCGGGTGTCCTCAATCCAACCGGTGGCCCTCAAACGCCCCGGCCCGCACCAGGAACAACACGCTGACGATCAGCACCCAGACCGGGAACGCCAGCGTCAGCCACATACTGGCTTCGGCACTGACGATCAGGGTAAGCGCCAAAACATAGGTGAGGGCGACCAGCCAGCGCGGCATCAGTCCGGTGCGCAGCCAGATGGTGGCCAGCGACATCATGAACACCGCGGCCATCCGCAACGCGTAGGTCTTGGACAGCTTCAGCAACAGCATCTGGCCGAACACATCGAAACCGGAACCGGATATCGATGCACCCAGGTCGTGGCTCGTGGCCGCCAGTGCCGCACCCACCGCTGCGGTGCTGAACATCATCGCCAGAAAGAGCAGGCCGCTGCCGAGTGTGACGGTGCCGAAAAACTTGTCCTCAAAGCCGCCGAGGTTAGCCCGCACCACGCCGATGAACCACAGGAAACAGATGCCGGCGAACGGCATCAGCTCCGAGGCGAGCCGGATCTTGTCGTTGCCGGTCTCCAGCCACTGCGAGCCCGGTTGCGCACCCTCGGGCAGTGACGAACGGATCAGGATGATGGAGGTGCCGAACAGAACCGCGAACAAAACACCGGCCAACGCGGCGGCGCGGGGCGTGGTGAGGTTGTGCAGGGCCCTCGACTGGTGTTCGGCCATCCCGCCATGGTCGCAGACTCAGGGCTGGCCGGGCAGCAGTTGCACCATCAACCCGTTGGCCTCGGCGAGCATCGTCCCGTCGGCGTCGGTGAGTTCGGCGTTCACGAACGTTTTACGGCCCTCGGCTTTCGATGCCCAACCCCGCACCGTCAACGGGACATCGATCGGGGTGATGTTGCGATAGTCCACATGCAGGAATGCGGTGCGGCTTATCGGCCGGCCGATGGCGTGGATGATGATCCCGCACATCACGTCGAACATCATCGCCACCATCCCGCCGTGCACGACATTATTGCCGCCCACGTGATACCGGCTGAACTGCACGCCGACCTCGACCAGTTCGGCATCGAAGCGGCGGATCTCCCACGGCGGCATGAGCAGACTGCCGGCCCCGGGCAGACTGGGCACCCGACCGGCCGGGGCGATACCTCCGGCGGCCCGGTGCGGCGCCAGCAGCGCCGTCACATCGTCGACCAGGTCGGCGGCGGCATTCCAGTCCGCGCCGTCGGCGGACACCGTCAGATCCTGCGCTCGACGCATCGCCTCGACGAAGCGGCCGAAACCCGCCGGTTCTTCAATCGTCTGGAACCTCGGGAACCCGCCGTGCAGGTCGTAGTCGGGGTCGATCTCGCGGGGATCCCGGGCCTGTGTCACCTCGGCGCCAGCACGTCACGGCGCACGATCGTCTGATCGCGTCCGGGACCCACTCCGATGCACGAAACCGGCGCTCCGGCAAGTTCTTCCAGCCGCAGCACATAGTCGCGGGCCTTGGCCGGCAGGTCGTCGAACTGCCGCGCCGCCGAGATGTCCTCCCACCAGCCCGGCAGCTCCTCGTACACGGGCACCGCCCGGGCGATGTCACTCTGAGTCATCGGCATGTCGTCAGTGCGCTTGCCGTCAATCGTGTATCCGACACACACCGGAACGGTCTCCAGACTGGACAGCACGTCGAGTTTGGTCAGGAAGTAGTCGGTGATTCCGTTGACCCGAGTGGCATAGCGGGCGATGACGGCGTCGAACCAACCGCAGCGTCGCCGGCGGCCGGTGGTCACCCCGATCTCGCCGCCCGTCTTGGACAGGTACTCGCCGCTCTCGTCGAACAACTCGGTGGGGAACGGACCGGAGCCGACTCGGGTGGTGTAGGCCTTGAGGATCCCCAGCACCGTGGTGATGCGGGTGGGTCCGATACCGGAACCGACCGCCGCGCCACCGGCGGTGGGATTCGACGATGTGACGAACGGGTAGGTGCCGTGGTCGACGTCGAGCAGGGTGCCCTGGGAGCCCTCCAGCAGCACCGTCTCGCCGGCTTCAAGTGCGTTGTTGAGCAGCAGGCGGGTGTCGGCGATCCGGTGCGCGAAACCCTCGGCCTGGAGCAGCAGAGTCTCGACCATCTCCTCGGGGTCGAGAGCCTTGCGGTTGTAGATCTTGACCAGCACCTGGTTCTTGAAATCCAACGCAGCGCCGATCTTGGCGGCCAGCAGGTCGGCATCGAGTACGTCGGCGGCCCGGATGCCTATCCTGGCGATCTTGTCCTGGTAGCACGGCCCGATGCCACGGCCGGTGGTGCCGATCGTCCGGCTACCCATGTAGCGCTCCGTCACCTTGTCGATGGAGACGTGGTACGGCATCAACAGGTGGGCGTCGGCGGAAATCAGCAGCCGCGAGGTATCGATCCCGCGGTCTTCAAGGCCACGAAGTTCGGTGAGCAGCACACCGGGATCGACGACGACGCCGTTGCCGATCACGTTGCTTACCCCCGGTGTCAGGATGCCCGACGGAATGAGGTGCAGCGCGAAGTTCTCCCCGGTCGGCAGCACCACGGTGTGCCCGGCATTGTTGCCGCCCTGGTAGCGCACCACCCAGTTCACACGTCCACCGAGCAGGTCGGTGGCTTTTCCCTTGCCCTCGTCGCCCCACTGGGCGCCGATGAGGACGATTGCCGGCATTGCCTGACCCCGCTCCACTCCTGGCATATTGTGACCAGCCGGTGTGTCACCCTATCGGAGCAGCGCGAGGAGCGTCGTTGATCAGTCCCGACATCATCGTGTTGCGCTTCACCGGGCGCCGGCTGCCGCACGCGCTGGCCCACCTGCCCTGCCGTGAGGTCGACGGTGTTGCCGCGATCGACGACGCGGTCCGGGATGCGCGGCGGGTGGTGGTCGTCGGCTCCGAGGCCGATCTGTCCGGGGTATTGACCCGGCTGCTGCGCGCCGAGCACCTCGACGTCGAGGTGGCCCACGTCCCAGGCCGGCGCGGCGCGCACCGGGCGGTGCGCGGCGCGGCCGTTCGGGTGCCATTGATCCGCGATGACACCGCGACCGTGCTTCTCGGCGCGGCGCTGTGGCTACCGCCTGCGGGATCGGCGAACATCCGCGGCGAGGCCGTGGTGGACGACGCGGTGCTCTTCGATGGTGCCGTCGACGCCGTGCGGATCGAGCCGACGACGGCGTTGCCGGGACTGCGAGCCACGGTATCGGCCGGACGTTTTCAGCGGCGCTGGTTGGCTGGGCGGGCCGTCCAACTGGGCACCACCGGCGCGCGGGTGGTCCGCGATGGCGTCGAGGGTCCGCGTGAGGTGACCCGGTCGACGTTCTACCGGCACACCACCGGCTGGCTACGGGTGGGCTGACGTCGCTGCGACATCATCAGGCCCGTCGCAACGTGACATCATCAGGGCATGTGGTGGTTCTACACCGTGATCTTGGGCGTGTCCTTCGGCCAGGTGCTCAGCGAACTTGCGATCGCGGTGCGCGAGTGGTCCCGAAATCCGGCGCGGCGGCCCTTCGTGCCGGCGATGCTGTGGCGGTTATTTCTATTAGCGCTGATCGTCGAAGTATGGCTTGCCGCAACCTATTACCGCGGCACCGTCACCGAGATCTCCATCCTGGAATTGGTGGCGTTCCTGGTAGTCCCGGCCGCCATCCTGATCATGAGTTTCCTTCTCCCGGAGTCCCGGCACGATCCGGGACCGGACGGGGACCTGCCCGCGCCGGCCGCTTTCGACCGGGTCCGCCCGGTCTTCTTCGGGGTGCTCATCGGCATGGTCGCGGTGAACCTGTTGCACGGCTTCGTGATCGGGCAACAGGGTTGGGACACCGACCTACTCTTCCAATGTCTGCTCATTGCCGGCGCGGTGACCGGCTTGTTCGTGCGCAACACCGCGGCCGATATCGCGCTCGCGGTGGCGATGATCGCCATCGTCGCCGCCTACGTCGGAATCGGCTACTCGACGGTCACCGTCGATGGAACAACCGGGTAGTTTCAGTTCGGTGAGCGTTCGCCCGTTGCGCCAGTCGGTGCGCCCGAGTCCGATCTTCCTGGTTCTCGTCGGCCTCACCGCACTCGGCGGCGCCATGGCCTGGATGGCCGCCCAAGAAACCCGCCCACTGGCCTACGCCGGGGTGTTCTTGTTCGTCATCGCCGGGTGGGTGGTGTCGCTGTGCCTGCACGAATTCGGCCACGCCTACACCGCCTGGCGCTTCGGTGACCATGACGTGGCGGCCCGGGGTTATCTGACGCTGAACCCGTTGAAGTACTCCAGTCCGCTGCTGTCGCTGGGCCTGCCTTTGCTTTTCATCGCACTCGGCGGGATCGGCCTGCCCGGCGGCGCGGTCTACATTCGCACCGGTCTGATGACCCCGCGTCAGCGCACCCTGGTGAGTCTGGCCGGACCGCTGGCCAACCTGGTGCTGGCGGTCCTACTGCTGGGCGCGGCGCGGTTGTTCTACGACCCGAAGCACGCGGTGTTCTGGGCGGCGGTGGCGTTCCTGGGCTTCCTTCAGCTGACCGCGCTGGTGTTGAACCTGCTGCCGATACCGGGACTCGACGGTTTCGGCGCCCTGGAACCGCACCTGAGTCCGTCGATCCTGCAGAAGCTGGAACCGGTTAAGGGGTACGGCTTTCTGATCCTGCTGGTGGTGCTGCTCGCCCCGGGCCCCAACCGCTGGTTCTTCTCCGGGGTGTTCTGGCTGTTCGACCTGTCCGGGGTGCCGGGCGCGCTCGCCTCGGTCGGCAACCAGTTGACTCGCTTCTGGTCTTCCTGGCTGTAGCTTCTGGTCGGCCTGGCCGTAGCTTCTGTCTGCCTAGCTGAAAAAACTTGCCTGAAAAAGTTTGTACGGCAGCGGACCCCCCACGAACCGCTGCCGTACCCGAACTACGTTACGTCGGGCGTTCCGATTCCTGATAGGGACCTAAGTACTCGCCGACGATGACCATGGCCAACTCCAGTAGATTTCAGCCATGGGAGCCGGACACAGCCACGGCAGCGCCGATGCCCGGGTCAGCCGCATGATCATCGCCTCGGCGATTCTGGGGGTTTTCTTCGTCGTCGAACTGACGACAGCGCTGATGATCAATTCACTGGCGCTGCTCGCCGACGCCACCCACATGCTCACCGACCTCGTCGCGCTCTTCATGGGGCTGACGGCGGTGCTGCTGGCCCGCCGGGGCTCGAAGTCGCCGGCGCGGACCTACGGCTGGCATCGCGCCGAGGTGTTCACCGCGGTGGCCAACGCTGTGCTGCTGCTCGGGGTGGCGGGTTTCATCCTCTACGAGGCGATCGAACGCCTGGGTGAACCCCTGAAGATCCCGGGCTGGCCGATGATCGTGGTGGCCCTGCTGGCTCTGGCCGCGAACATCGCCGTGGTGCTTCTGCTTCGGTCGCAGGCCGAAAGCAGCCTGGCGGTCAAAGGCGCCTACATGGAGGTGATAGCCGACGCGGTCAGCAGCGTCGGCGTGCTGATCGCCGGTGTGGTGATGGTGACGACGCGCTGGCCGTACGCCGACACCGTGGTGGCGGTCCTGGTTGCGCTGTGGGTGCTCCCGAGGGCGATCGCGCTGGCAAGGGCCGCCCTGCGGATTCTCTCGGAGTCCTCGCCCAAACACATCGACGTCGACGAATTGCGTTCGGCTCTGGCGGCGGTGGACGGCGTGACCCAGGTACACGACCTGCATGTGTGGACTTTGGTGCCGGGCAAGGACATGGCGACCGCGCACCTGATCAGCAATGGGCGCTCAGACCGCGTCCTCGACGACGCGCGAGCGGTGCTGGCTGCTCGCGGACTGGAACATGCCACGGTCCAGGTCGAGCCGCCCGGATCGGCCGATGAGTGCCCAGTTCAGGCCGACTGCTAGTTCAGCCCAGCCCAGTCCAGTTCAGACCAGTCCAGTTCAGCCCAGTCCAGTTCAGCCCAACCCGAATTCGACCCGGGCCGCCGGGTCGCAGTCGTCAAGCAGGTCCACACAGCGGGCGAACTCCTCAGTCTCGCCGATCGCGTCGGCCGCCCGCGCCAGGGCGGCGACGCACTGCAGAAATCCACGATTGGGAGCGTGCCGGTAGGGCACCGGCCCGAACCCTTTCCATCCATTGCGTCGCAACTGATCGAGGCCGCGGTGGTAACCGGTGCGGGCATAGGCGTACGCGGTAATCACCTTGTCCTCGGCCAGGGCGTCGGTGGCCAGGCGAGCCCAGGCCACCGAGGAGGTGGGGTGGGCGGCGGCCACCGCGGCCGGGTTCTCCCCGGCCGCGAGCGCGGCTTCGGCTTCGGTGTCAGCGGGCAGTAGCACGGGCTGGGGCCCCAGGAGGTCGCCAAAAGATGTCATTGGCCCAGGATGTCACGGCCGGAGTCGGCGTCGGCCCCCGCGTCGCCGCCGATAGGCCCGATCCACCGGCTAGGGTCGAGCCATGTCGAAGCCTTCCGGGACCGATCGCGGCGAGGGCGAACATGCTGCCGATCCGATCACCGAGGTGATCTACGTCGGCGACGTCACCAGCTCGGCGGACTCCCCCACCGGCGAACGCCGTTACACCGCACCGGGTTTCGATGCCGGATCGACGCAAATCATCGACCGGGTGCCGGAGGCCGAGACGGAAATGATCGCGGCGCCGCAACCGCGCACCGCGACCCCGCAGGCGATCGCGCCGCGGCCGGGGCTTCGACGCCGGCCAGCCTGGCTGTTGCCGCTGATCCTGACCCTGGGCGTGTTGACCGCCGCGGCAATCCTGGGCGTGGTGCTGCTGCGCTACACCGCCTCGTCCAAGCTGTCTCAGCAGCAGGACATGGTCCGCGCAGCCATCACGACCTTCGACACTGCGGTGCGTAACGGCGACCTGGCGACACTGCGTGGGATTACCTGCGGCCAGACCCGCGAGAACTACGTCAACTACGACGACCAATCCTGGGCCGACACCTACTCGCGCGTCCTGGCTGCCCAGCAGTACCCGGTGGTGGGCAGTGTGGACGAGGTGATCGTCAACGGCGATCACGCCGAGGCCAACGTCACTTCCTACCTGGCGTTCGACCCGAGCATCACGTCAACCCGCAGCTTCGATCTG
>CAIWCQ010000071.1 GCA_903911165.1 uncultured Actinomycetes bacterium
TCCCGAACCCGCCGGGGGTCATCGAGGCAATACCGCGCCGCGGTGGCCCGGTCGCCATCCTCGCTGTGCCGGACCACGATGCCGATGCCGTCGTTGAGGACGGCGTCGAAGGCGTCCTCATCGGTCAGGTCGTCCCCGACGAAGATCGGTAATAGCGCCCCGTCACCGGTCATCTCCCCGGCGATCCACTGCAGTGTCTTGCCCTTGTCCCAGTCCACATCCGGACGAAGTTCGACGACTTTGCGTCCGGAGGTCACCCTCAGTCCGTTGCGCTTGCCGACATCATGCACCGCGGCGGTCACGGTGCCGGCCGCATCGGGACCGGCGTTGCGGAAGTGCACCGCGACTGCGTACCGCTTGTGTTCCACCGACACTCCAACATCAGCACGAAGATGTTCGGTGAGCTCGGCTGCGGCGCGCTCGAGTATCGGAATAGCCTGCGCGGCAGCCTCATTGCTGTGATTTGTCCCGTCCGGGCAGAGAATCTCGAAGCCGTGACTGCCCGCGTACCACAGGCCCGGAATGCCGACCCGATCGACGATGTCGGCGAGATCGCGGCCGGACAGCACCGCCACCGGGTAGAGCGCCGCGAGGGCGCGCAGGGCCTCGGCGGCCCCGTCCACCAGGGTGGCGGTCCCGGGTTGGTCGACGATCGTCGACAGGGTGCCATCGAAGTCGAAGAAGAACGCGGGCCGACGCGCTGCCATCACTGCGTCTATGTCAGCGGAGCGTGCCAGTGCGTCTGGCAGGCCGGACATCCGGCGGTCGATGGTGTGGACCGCGACCTGCGCCGGGTCACCCACTATCGCGTCGGCCCCACGCGCCGCAAGCGCGGCGGCCAGGCCCCCCGGCGTCGCGGACACGGTGGCGACGCCGATGACGAGGCCGAACCCGGACGCGCGCGCGGCGGCGACACCGGCCTCGGTTCCGGTGATGACGACGGTGCGGCCCGGGCGCGCGCCGAGGCGGCGCGCGGCCTCGACCAATATCGTCGGCTGGCGATCCGCTGAGACCGTCGCGACGGCTAGGCCGGCATCCTCAAGTCTGCGCGCCAGCGTCCCCGCCGACGCCAAGACCGGTCCCTTGAGATCGAACAGCACGGCGTCGTGGTGGCGGGGGTCGATTCCCGCCCGCGCACCGAGGTCCGACATGGGATCGACGATAGGCCAATCCGAAGGCACCGCGCGGCCCGGGGCGAAGCCGATCAGGGCCGTCCGACCCGGCGTAGGTGACCAATGTCCCTGACCCGGAGGGCGCGGCCGACAGTAAAATCAAAACGGTCCGGGTAGCGGGATCAGCATCTGTTCGGATATCGGAGGAACCAAATGGCAACCGCGGCAAACACTCAACCGATCACGGTCGGCGTGGACGGTTCGGCGGTGTCACAGGTGGCCGTCGACTGGGCTGCCCGGGCCGCCCTACTGCGCGGAGCTCCGCTCAAGGTCGTCCATGTCCTCAACCCCCCAGTCGTGACGGCATTCCCGGAAGTGCCGATGCCGGCGGGCTACCTGCAGTGGCAGGAGGACGAGGGCCGCAGAGTGCTCGCCGCTGCCGTCAAGATGGCTGAGGAGGCCGCCCATCTGCTGGGCGCCCCGGCGATCGAGGTCACCGGTGAAATGGTCGCCGGAAGCTCGGTGCCGGTACTCGCCGAGGAGTCCAATCGGGCACAGTTGATCGTGGTGGGCTGCCGCGGACGCGGCGCATTGGCTCGCGGGCTGTTGGGCTCGGTCAGCACCGGTCTCGTTCACCACGCGCACTGCCCGGTAGCGATCATCCATGACGAGGACCCGTTGATGCCCCATCCTTCGTTGGCTTCGGTGGTGGTGGGAGTGGACGGCTCACCGGCATCCGAGCGCGCCGTGGCGATCGCCTTCGAGGAAGCATCGTTGCGCGGCGTCGACCTGGTGGCCGTGCATGCCTGGAGCGATACCGGGGTCTTGGAGTTCCCCGGGGCGGACTGGTCGGAGTTGCGGACCAGGGCCGAGGAGACCCTCAGTGAGCGGTTGGCAGGTTGGGGAGAGCGTTATCCGGACGTCCTGGTGCGCCGCATCGTCGTGGCCGACCGCCCCGCCCACCAACTACTCGAGCAGGCCGCGACGGCCCAACTTCTGGTGGTCGGCAGTCACGGCCGGGGCGGCTTCGCCGGCATGGTGCTGGGTTCGGTGAGCACCTCGGTGATCCACGGCGCCCAAATGCCGGTGATCGTCGCGCGCTAACTGCGCGTCGTGATCTCCCGTTTGCGCGTCGCGCCCCAGAGTCCTACCGCGATCCCTATCACCGCACCGCCGAGACCGATCACGCGCTGTGATCGCTTCATCTCGTGGTGCACACCCACACCGCCCAGCAGATCGGCACCGTCAGCGCCCGCGGATGCGAGGAACCATCCTCGGGTGTCGTTGCCGCGCAGCGCGGCTGCGGTGAGCAGTCCGCCGATCAGGGCGTCGCGGTAGCCCATTGAGCGCAGCAACAGTCGTGCGGTCGGGGCCGGTTCATCAGGATCGCCCCAGAGTCGGTTGGCCCGGACGGGGTCGATGAGAAATGAGACGCCTGATGCGAGCCGGATGCCGCCGGCAATGAGCGCGGCACGGTCGACCGTCATGGTTTTCAGCCTAACGCCGCGATCAGACCAGCGGAGCCCACCAGTGCAGGAGTGTTCCGCCACCCGGCGCCTCGGTGATGGTCAAATGTCCGTCGACCTCCTCGGCGCGGACGCGGAGATTGGTCAGCCCACTGGGCGTCACGATCGCGGGCATGCCGCACCCGTCGTCAAGCACCTCGATGCTGAAGTCGTCCTCGACCCGCACGGTAACGGTGAGCGCGGTAGCGCCCGCGTGCCGCACCACATTGCTGACTGCTTCGCGCACCACCGCCTCGGCATGGTCGGCGAGTGGCGGCTCTACCACCGAAAGCGGGCCGATGAACTGCAGGGTGGTACGAAGTCCAGATCCGGAGAACGCCGCGATCGCCTGATCGAGTCGTTGGCGCAGTCGGGTGGTTCCCTGGGATCCGCCGTGCAGGTCGAAGATCGTCGTTCGAATTTCCTGGATCACGCCCTGCAACTCATCGACGACATCGTCCAGACGCGTCCGCACCTGCGGCGACCCGACACTCTGGCTGGCGCCCTGCAGCGACAGGCCGGCAGCGAACAGCCGCTGGATGACGTGGTCGTGCAGGTCGCGCGCAATCCGTTCGCGATCGGCGATCACGTCGAGTTCGCGCATCCGGCGCTGGGTGTTGGCCAACTGCCAGGCCAGCGTCGCCTGGTCAGTGAAAGTCGCCATGATCTGCAACTGGTCGTCGGTGAACTCCGGGGCACCTCGACGCTTCTGGACCACCACGACGCCGGCAACGGTCTCGGTCGTTCGCAGCGGCAGCACCATTGCCGGGCCCGCGCCGGGAATCGGCGGCACACCGGTGAGCGCCGGCAGCAGCCGAGGCGTTCGATCGGTCAGGACAGCCCCGAAGATGCTGACCGGCAGACCGGTCGGCGCGGGGTCTGCGCCGGTGCCTGCCGGACCCGCCGACGCGACCACCACCAGTTCGTCCACCTCGGACGCGGCTACCGCGGTGTTGTTGGGCACGGCCACCAGCACCGCATCCGCCTGGGTCAACCGCAACGCCGAATCGGCGATGAGCTGGAATACCCGGGCCGGTTCGTCGCCGCCCAACAGTTCGGTGGCGATATCACGGGTGGCTTCGATCCAGGTCAGGCGTTCGCGGGACTGCTCGTAGAGCCGGGCGTTATCGGTCGCGATTCCGGCGAGCAGGGTCTCATTTCTCTCCCGCTCGATGGTGCGGCCCAATTGAGTGCTGGCCTTGGCTATCAGGCTCAGCAGGGCGTCATCTTCGGGCATCGGGTGGGCGCCGAAGAATTCCAGCGACCCCACAACCTCGGATCTGACCAGAATCGGGGTGCTAAACGCCATCCGCATCCCTGACCGCAGGGCGCTGTCCTTGCGCAGAAAGTTGTCGCATATAGCCAGGTCGTCAAACCAGACCGGTGCGCCTGATTCCCAAACCTGACCCGGCAGGCCCACCCCGGGGGTGAATTCGAGTTCCGCTGTGGCGGAGCGCAATTCGGAGATATCCAGGCCTGGGCCGTGATGCCAGATTCCGGTCGGCCGCATCCGGCGGTCAGCACCTTCGCCGCTGATGATGTAGGCGTGCGCCGCGGGCCACCCGGTGAAGTGGCAGATGTACTTCAGGGCGGAAGCAAGCACCTCGGAGACCGAATCGGACTGGTTGGCCATGATGGTGATAGTGAAGAGGACCTCGAGATCGCGTTGCTTCTGGTAGAGGTCGCGCAGTCCGCGTTCGGCGATGTCCTCCGCCTCGTGACGGATCTTCCGCTCCCGCTCCAACCGGCGGGCGAGCAGTTTGTTCTCGGCTGTCAGTTCGGCGACCAGACCCGCTGGGCTGCGAACCTTTTCGCGTTTCGGAGCCATTCCCGCCCTAGGCTTTTGTCACGGCGATCAGGCAACTGTCCGCGCCATCGTGCATGCATTCCCGGTGTTGCACCACCAGTGCCTCACCGTAGTGGTCGCCGGCGCCGAGGATGAAGCCGTGGGCGAGGTCGCAAAGCTGGCGCGGCGAGCGGTAGCCAATCGTCAGTGACCCATCCGGCGGCGAGGTGAACGCGAAATGGGGACAGTAGGCGCCGGAATAGAGTTTGCGCACCTCGGGGTGGATGACGTCGTTGAGCGACAGCAGGAACGGCATCGTCTTCTGATGTGTGGTGAAAAACTCGGGCCAGCGTTTCGCCATACCGGGTATCGCCCGCTGTCCGAACCATCGGAGCACCTCGCCCTCCGGCAGCGAGAGTTTGGCTGCGGCGGCCGACACCAGTGCCATGATTTCCGCATCGTCGTAGCTGCCGAGCGAGGTGTAGACGCCGTCCAGTCCGGCCGCATCGAGCAGTTCGTCCCACGTGGGTTCGCCGTAGGCGTCAACCACCACGTTTTCGAGCAGGTGGAAGATGATGCCCTTCATGCGGCCTCCGGAACCCGGTCCACCGAATCAATTCTCCCGCGTTCGTTGTTGTTCAAGTTTGGAGACGAAAACCGCCGCCTGGGTGCGACGTTCCATGCCGAGTTTGGCCAGCAGTCGAGACACATAGTTCTTGACCGTTTTCTCGGCCAGGAACATCCGGGCGGCAATCTGCCTGTTGGTCAGGCCTTCGCCGAGCAGATTCAACAGCACGCGTTCCTGGTCGGTGAGCGCCGAGAGCGGATCTGAGCTTTCGGCGGCACCGCGCAACTGGGCCATCAACGCTGCGGCCGCGCGGTTGTCCAGTAGGGAGCGTCCGGCGCCGACGTCCTTGATGGCCTTCGCCAGTTCCATACCCTTGATGTCCTTGACCACGTAACCGCTGGCGCCGGCCAGGATCGCGTCAAGCATCGCTTCATCGGAGGTAAACGAGGTCAGCATCAGACACCGGAGTTCCGGCATTTTCGACAATAGGTCGCGGCACAGTTCGATGCCATTGCCATCGGGCAGGCGAACGTCGAGCACCGCGACGTCCGGGCGCAGTGCGGGGATCTGGGCCATCGCTTGGGCCACCGAGCCTGCCTCGCCGATCACGTCGACTTCGGGGTCGGCGCTGAGCAGGTCGATCAGGCCCCTGCGCACGACCTCGTGGTCGTCAACCAGAAAGACCGTGACCATGGACTAACCCTAGCGCGCGGGCGGCGCCGTCACAGTAGGCGTTGGCGATCTACGACCAGGATTGTGCAGTTGGTGTCATTCAACGCGGTCTGTCCCAGCGGTCCCAGTAACTCGCCGACGCCGGTGCTGTTCGGTGCGCCGACCACCACGATGTCGATGTTCGCAGCATGCGTAGACAGGTAGTTCAGTGGGCTGCCGTGGATGGCGACCGGGCGCGCATCGAGATCGGGATAGAGATGTTTCCACTGCGACAGCCGCCGGTCCAGCTGGGCGCGCACGAGGCGGTTGCCGTCACCCACCGCGTGCGAGTCGTGGACGTCGGTATAGCGCGACTCCCAGGCGCCCAGCACGCGCAACGGCGCGTTGCGTAGTCGGGCTTCTGCCACACCGAACTGCAGCACCGCGGCACTGTCCGGGGTGTCGTCCAACTCCACCACCACCCAGCCCGGGTTGGCGGGGTCCGGCCGGCCCGGGTCGCGTACCACCGCCACCGGGCAGCGCGCGGAGGTGACCAGTGCCTGTGCCGTGGAGCCGACGCGGTCGCTATCGAAATGTTTGACGCCCACCGCCCCGACGCAGATCATCATCGCGTTTCCGGTGGCCGCCAGCAGGGTGGGGACCGGTGCGCCGTCAGCGACGTGCGTTTCGATCCGGACCGACCGTCCGCTTGCCCCGACGGCCGCGGCGGCGGCGCGTACGGCCATATCCGCCTCGTCTCGCTCGCCGGTGGCGGCCGCGGCCACCAGCCGAAGTGGCACATCTCGGCTGGTGGCTTCCTCAATGGCCCAGAGCGCGGCGTCCACCGCGTTCCGGGATCCGTCGATGCCGACAACTACCGAAGCCGGGGTGAAATCTTCGGACATCACGTGCTCCTATCGCCGGACTGGTTGATGTCGACGAGTCTCAGTCTGCTCCAGGGGTAACACGGAAGGCCCGTGCCGCCGGGGAGTCGGTTGCCCGGCGGCACGGGTCTGAGTGGGTTATCGCGGTGCCGTCGGGGGGTGTTACGGCGTCTGACGATCCGTGTGGATTTGAGAAATTGGAAAACCTACTCAAAAGTAGGTTTTGTCAGCAAACCGATACTCACATTTCCGTTGAGTAATTCGTGACCGCGTCGGCAGGGAGCAGACCTCGTCACGAGGAGTCCGCGCCGATGACGGCGGCGAATCTGTTGGTAACGATTCGATAACAATCAAGCGTTGAACAGCGCAGTTGTGGCTACTCGACCGTAACCACCTGCACGCAGGACGTTTGACGGGGCGGGTTGCGGCAGTGGTTTGGACGGCTGTTACACCATTGTCGGTTACCCGTCCGTAGAACTGATCAGTAACCAATCTTCGGCAGGAAATGGGCTCAATTGTTGTGGGAACCTTAGTGCAGCTGAATAGGTCGAGCAGTTATTGCGAAGGCCGGCCAGTGACATGGCGATAGTCCAGCGTGACTGTCTTCCAGCGCGACGAGACCGTTTGAGGGAGACACACACCGGTGACGATCCACGAGCACGACAGTTTGCGCAGTGATGATGCCGACCGCACCAGCGTGCAGGCACTCGTGGACCGGCTCAACGCCGGCGAGCCGTACGCCGTGGCTTTCGGTGGCCAGGGCAACAGTGCGTGGTTGTCGAACCTCGAAGAACTCGTCACGATGGCCGGGATCGAGTCGGAGCTGGCCACCGTGGTCGGCGAGGCGGAACTGCTGCTGGAACCGGTCGCGGACGAACTCGTCGTGGTGCGGCCCATCGGCTTCGAGCCGCTGCGCTGGGTGCGTCAGATCGCTGCCGAGGAGCCAGCGCCCTCCACGCGGCACCTGACGTCGGCGGCGGTGTCGCTGCCCGGTGTGCTGCTGAGCCAGATCGCGGCGATACGCGCTTTGTATCGGCAAGGGCTGGATCTCACCGGGGCACCGCCGGTGGCGGTGGCCGGCCATTCCCAGGGCGTGCTTGCCGTCGAGGCGCTCAAAGCCGCCGGTGCGCGTGACGTGGAACTGCTCGCCCTGGCGCAACTGATCGGCGCCGCTGGAACTTTGGTGGCCCGGCGTCGCGGCATCGTCGCTCTTGGTGAACGACCTCCGATGGTCTCGGTCACCAACGCTGATCCGGAGCGCATCGGTGCGCTACTCGCCGAGTTCGCCACCGACGTGCGGACGGTGGAACCCCCGGTGTGCTCGATCCGCAACGGGCGTCGCTCGGTCGTGATCACCGGCACGCCCGAGCAGCTGTCGCGCTTCGAACTGTATTGCGAGCAGATCGCCGAGACCGAGGCCGCCGAGCGGAAGAACAAACTGCGCGGCGGCGCCGCCTTCTCGCCCAATTTCGACCCGGTTGCGGTAGAGGTCGGCTTCCACACGCCGCGACTGGCCGACGGGGTTGACCTCGTGGCGCGGTGGGCGGGTGTGGTGGGCCTCGACGTTGAATTGGCGCGCGCGATGACCGACGCGATCCTGGTGCAGCCGGTCGACTGGGTCGAGGCCGTGACCGGCCTCTCTGACGCCGGCGCCCGGTGGATCCTGGACCTCGGGCCCGGCGACATCCTTACCCGGGTGACTGCACCGGTGATCCGCGGCCTGGGTGTGGGCATTGTGGCGGCCGCAACTCGCGGCGGCCAGCGCAACCTGTTCACCGTGGGTGCCGCGCCGGAGGTGGGCAAGCCGTGGTCGAGTTATGCGCCGTCGGTGATCAGTCTTCCGGACGGTTCAGTCAAGTTATCCACCAAGTTCACCCGGATCACCGGCCGCTCACCGATCCTGCTGGCCGGCATGACGCCGACCACGGTCGACGCGAAAATCGTCGCCGCCGCGACCAACGCCGGGCACTGGGCCGAGCTCGCCGGCGGCGGTCAGGTCACCGAGCCGATCTTCGAGCGGCGGATGACGGAGGTGAGCGCGCTGCTCGAGCCCGGCCGGGCAATTCAGTTCAACGCTCTTTTCCTGGATCCTTACCTGTGGAAGCTTCAGGTCGGCGGTAAACGACTGGTCCAAAAGGCCCGCGCGGCAGGCGCCCCGATCGACGGTCTGGTGATCAGCGCCGGAATACCTGAACTCGAGGAAGCCGTCGAACTCATCGATGAGCTTCATGGCGTCGGCATCGCGCACGTGTGCTTCAAGCCCGGAACCGTCGAGCAGATCCGTGCGGTGATCCGGATCGCCGCCGAGGCACCCGCCAAGAGCGTCATCGCCCACATCGAGGGTGGCCGTGCCGGGGGGCACCACTCCTGGGAGGATCTCGACGATCTCTTGCTGACCACCTACTCCGAATTGCGCTCGCAACCCAACATCACCGTGTGCGTCGGCGGCGGGGTCGGCACGCCAGAGCGCGCCGCCGACTACCTGACCGGCCGTTGGTCACTGTCCTACGGCTACCCGATGATGCCGGTCGACGGCATCCTGCTGGGCACCGCCACGATGGCCTGCCTGGAAGCCACTACCTCACGATCGGTCAAGCAGTTGCTGGTCGATACGGTTGGCACCGATCAGTGGGTCGGTGCCGGAAAAGCCAACGGCGGCATGGCGTCCGGGCGTAGTCAACTGGGCGCCGATATTCACGAGATCGACAACTCCGCATCGCGTTGCGGCCGGTTGCTCGACGACGTCGCCGGTGATGCCGAGGCGGTGGCGGCGCGGCGCGGGGAGATCATCGCCGCGATGGCGCTCACTGCCAAGCCCTACTTCGGTGATGTCGCCGACATGACGTACCTGCAGTGGCTGCAGCGCTACGTCGAACTGGCGATGGGTGATCGCGGCACCTGGCTTGACGTCACCTGGCGGGACCGCTTCACGGCAATGCTGCAGCGCACCGAGGCCCGACTTCATCCGCTGGACAGCGGTCCGATCGAGACGCTCTTCGACGCCCCCGAGTTAACCGACGAGCCTGCCCGGGCGATCGCGGCTCTGGTGGAGCGCTACTCCGATGCCGCCACCGTGCTGCTGCATCCGGCCGATGTTCCGTTCTTCGTCCAGGAGTGCAAGACCCCGGGCAAACCGGTGAACTTCGTGCCGGTGATCGACAAAGACGTCCGCCGATGGTGGCGCAGCGACTCGCTGTGGCAGGCCCACGACGAGCATTACACCGCCGATCAGGTCTGCATCATCCCGGGCATCGCTGCCGTTGCGGGTATCACCCGGATCGACGAACCGGTGGGCGAGTTACTCGACCGCTTCGAGAAGGCCGCCGTCGATGAGGTGCTCGCGGACGGCGGTCACCCCCAGCCGGTCGCCTCGAGGCTTCAGGTGCTCCCCGACGCCACCGGTCCACTCGGCATCGTCCTGGACTCTCCCGACGTGCTGTGGGCCGGCCGCACAGCAATCAATCCCGTGCATCGTTTGGCGCCGCCGTCGCAGTGGCAGGTGCACGACAGCCGTTCCGCGACATGTCATTCCACCGGCGCGCGACTCGAAGCGGTCGCGCCGGACCGGGTCGTTCTGAGTGTCCCGTTGTCAGGAACGTGGATCGACATTACGTTCACTCTGCCGGCCACCGTTGTCGACGGCGGGGCACCGGTGGTGCTCACCACCGATGCCGCCGCCGCGATGCGGGCCGTTCTGGCCGTTGCCGCCGGCGCCGACGGGCCGGACGCATTGCCCGGCCTCGTCGGCGGTTCCACCACCGTCACGGTCGACTGGGATCCCGAACGGGTTGCTGACCACACCGGTGTCACCGCGACCTTCGGCGCTCCGTTGGCTCCGACCCTGACGACGGTTCCCGATGCACTGGTCGGCCGCTGCTGGCCCGCGGTATTCGCCGCGATCGGCGGTGCGGCCACCGAAGACGGTTTTCCCGTCATCGAGGGCCTGCTGAGCCTGGTGCACCTCGATCATGCCGCTCGGTTGCTCAAGCCCCTGCCGCGGCAGCGGACCCAGCTGACGGTCACCGCAACGGCTTCGGTGGCAGTCGATAGCGAGGTCGGCCGAGTGGTGCCGGTCACCGTCAACGTCATCGACAGCGCCGGTGTGGTTCTCGCGGTTCTGGAGGAGCGCTTCGCCATCCGTGGCCGCACCGGGCCGCTCGAGCTGACCGATCCGGTGCGTGCCGGGGGAGCGGTGTCGGAGAATGCCACCGACACCCCGCGTCGGCGTCGCCGCGACGTCACGATTACCGCGCCGGTGGACATGCGGCCGTTCGCGCAGGTCTCAGGTGACCACAATCCCATCCATACCGACCGGACCGCCGCGCTGCTGGCCGGTCTTGACACCCCGATCGTGCACGGCATGTGGCTCTCGGCAGCCGCCCAGCACGCGGTTGCCGCCACCGACGGCAACCCGGTCCCGCCCGGCAGGCTGGTCGGGTGGACCGCCCGCTTCCTGGGCATGGTGAAACCCGGTGACGAGATCGATCTTCGGGTAGACCGCGTCGGAATCGACTTGGGCGCAGAGGTTTTGGAGGTGACGGCGAAAGTCGGTGGCGAGTTGGTGATGGCGGCGACCGCCCGGCTGGCCGCCCCGAAAACCGCCTATGCCTTCCCGGGCCAGGGTATCCAGCACAAGGGCATGGGTATGGAGGTCCGTGCCCGCTCGAAGGCGGCACGCAAGGTGTGGGATCGCGCCGACAAGTTCACCCGGGAAACCCTCGGATTTTCGGTGCTGCACGTGGTCCGCGACAACCCGACGAGTCTGATCGCTGCCGGCGTGCACTATCAGCATCCCGAGGGTGTGTTGTATCTGACGCAGTTCACCCAGGTCGCCATGGCGACCGTAGCCGCCGCCCAGGTCGCCGAGATGCGCGAGCAGGGCGCCTTTGTTGAGGGTGCGATCGCCTGCGGGCACTCGGTGGGCGAGTACACCGCAGTCGCCTGTGTCACCGGGGTCTTCGAACTCGAGGCACTAATCGAGGTGGTGTTCCATCGCGGCAGCAAGATGCACGACATCGTGCCGCGCGACGAGCAGGGACGCTCCAATTACCGGTTGGCGGCCATCCGGCCGTCGCAGATCGACATCCACGACGCCGACGTGAAGACGTTCGTCGCCGACATTGCCCAGCGCGCCGGGGAGTTCCTTCAGATCGTCAACTTCAACCTGCGCGGCGCGCAGTATGCGATCGCCGGCACCGTACGTGGACTGGAGGCATTGGAAGAAGAAGTCGAACGGCGGCGGGAGATCACCGGGGGCAAGCGTGCCTACATTCTGGTTCCCGGTATCGACGTGCCGTTCCACTCCGATGTGCTGCGCATCGGAGTGGACGAGTTCCGCCGCTCACTGGAGCGGATCCTGCCCCATGACGCCGATGCTTCCGCGCTGATCGGGCGCTACATCCCCAACCTGGTACCCCGGCTGTTCAGCCTGGACCGCGACTTCATCGCCGAGATCCGCGACCTGGTGCCCGCCGAGTCGCTCGATGAGATCCTCGCCGACTACGACACCTGGATCACCCAGCGCCCGGGTGAAGTGGGCCGACGGGTCATCATCGAACTGCTGGCCTGGCAGTTCGCCAGCCCGGTGCGCTGGATCGAAACCCAGGACCTGTTGTTCACCGAGGAGGCCGCCGGCGGATTGGGCGTCGAGCGCTTCGTCGAGATCGGCGTGAAGTCCGCCCCGACGGTGGCCGGACTGGCCAACAACACCCTCAAACTCCCGGAGTACGCCTACAGCACCGTGCAGGTACTCAACGTCGAACGCGACGCCGCGGTGTTGTTCGCCAATGATTCCGATCCCGAGCCGGAGCCTGAGTCCGAGGCGGCCGAAGAGTCTGCGCCGACGGCCACTGAGACAGCGCCCAGTGCTGCACTCCCAGCGGCCGTTCCCACCCCGACGGCTACCCCCGGCGCCGCTCGACCCGACGACATCGGATTCGGTGCCGCTGACGCAACGTGCGCGTTGATCGCGCTGTCGGCCAAGATGCGCCTCGATCAGATTGAACCTCTGGACTCGATCGAGTCGATCACCGACGGGGCATCCTCACGACGCAACCAACTGCTCGTCGACCTGGGTTCGGAATTGGACCTCGGCGCGATCGACGGCGCCGCCGACGCCGACCTCACCGCTCTTCGTGGCCAGGTGAATAAACTGGCACGTACCTACAAGCCGTTCGGCCCGGTGCTGTCCGACGCCGTCAACGATTCACTGCGCAGCGTCCTCGGACCGTCAGGTAAGCGGCCGGGCGCGATTGCCGAGAGGGTCACCAAGACATGGGAACTCGGCGGGGGCTGGGCCAAACACGTCACCGTCGAACTCATGCTGGGCACCCGGGAGGGCACCAGCGTTCGGGGTGGGCCTCTCGGAGGGTTGCACGACGGCGCCCTTACGGACGCCGCCGCGGTTGACCGGGCCATCGACGCGGCAGTGGCCGCCGTGGCGTCCCGAAACGGTGTTGCGGTGGCACTGCCGTCGGCCGGCGGCGCCAGTGGCGGCGGAGTGGTCGACTCGGCCGCATTGGATGAGTTCGCCGAGACGGTGACCGGTCCCACCGGCGTGCTGGCTTCGGCCGCCCGGCTGGTACTGGGTCAACTCGGACTGGACAACCCGGTGAGCGCCCTCCCGGTAGCCACCGATGCCGAACTGATCGACTTGGTCACCAGTGAGCTCGGCTCGGAGTGGCCACGACTGGTCGCACCGGCATTCGACGCCCAAAAAGCTGTCCTGCTTGATGATCGGTGGGCCAGCGCCAGGGAGGACCTGGTCAAGCTGTGGCTTGCCGACGAGAACGACATCAATGCGGATTGGGCGACGCTGTCGGAGAGTTTCGAAGGCACCGGACACGTGGTGGCCACCCAGGCGGATTGGTGGCGCGGACGCGCGTTAGCGCAGGGCCGTCTTGTCCACGCTGCCCTGTATGCCCGGATAGCGGCCGGTGCGGAGAACCCCAGCGCCGGACGTTACGCCGAAGACGTTGCGGTCGTCACCGGTGCGTCCAAGGGGTCTATCGCGGCATCGGTGGTCGCCCAGCTGCTCCGCGGCGGCGCCACCGTCATCGCCTCCACCTCCTCACTCAATGACGACCGCCTTTCGTTCTACAAGTCGCTCTATCGCGACAGCGCCCGCTTCGGCGCCGCGCTGTGGGTAGTGCCGGCAAACATGGCGTCCTACGCCGATATCGACGCACTGGTGTCGTGGGTCGGCAGCGACCAGACCGAAAACCTTGGCCCCCAGGCCATCCACATCAAGGACGCCCAGACTCCGACCATGCTGTTCCCGTTCGCTGCGCCGCGGGTCGCCGGTGATCTCTCCGAGGCTGGGTCGCGCTCAGAGATGGAGATGAAGGTTCTGCTGTGGGCCGTCGAACGGCTCGTCGGCGGACTTTCGGCGATCGGTTCCGAACGCGACATCGCCTCGCGGCTGCACGTGGTGCTGCCCGGCTCGCCCAACCGGGGCATGTTCGGTGGCGACGGCGCCTACGGCGAATCCAAGTCCGCGCTCGACGCGGTGGTGACGCGGTGGGGTGCGGAGTCCTCCTGGGCGGCGCGGGTCACCCTTGCGCACGCCCTGATCGGCTGGACCAAGGGCACCGGACTGATGGGTCACAACGACGCGATCGTCGATGCGGTGGAGGCCGCCGGTGTGACGACCTACACCACTGCCGAGATGGCGGCCATGCTGCTGGATCTGTGCACACCTGACGCCAGGGTTGCCGCCGCCGCCGCCCCACTGCGGGCCGACCTCACCGGCGGCCTCGGTGATATCGAACTCGACATGGCCGAACTCGCCGCTCGGGCACGCGAGGAGACCACTGCGGCTGCCGGGGGCAGGGATGAGGACGGCCCGCCGTCGGGCACGATCGCCGCGTTGCCGTCACCTCCGCGCGGTTACCGCGCGGCGCCGCCGCCGGCCTGGGCCGCCCTCGACGTCGACCCCGCCGAGTTGGTGGTGATCGTGGGCGGCGCCGAATTGGGTCCCTATGGTTCGTCGCGCACCCGGTACGAGATGGAGATCGACAACGAACTCTCAGCGGCCGGAGTGCTCGAATTAGCCTGGACAACCGGACTTCTCAAGTGGGAGGACGATCCCAAGCCGGGCTGGTACGACACCGCGACGGGCGCGATGGTGGACGAGTCCGAGATCGTCGAGAACTACCACGACGCTGTCGTGGCACGATGCGGCATCCGCGAATTCGCCGCCGATGGGGCGCTGAACGCCGATCACTCGACGGAGTTACTCGTCAGCGTGTTCCTCGATCGCGACTTCCAGTTCGTGGTGTCGACGGAGGCCGAGGCCCGGGCGTTCGCCGATGCCGACCCGGAGCACACCGTGGTGCGGCCGGTCGCAGACTCCGGTGACTGGGAGGTCATTCGCAAGGCGGGCACCGAGATCCGGGTGCCGCGCAAGGCGAAACTGTCCCGCACCGTGGGCGGCCAGATCCCCACCGGGTTCGACCCGACGGTCTGGGGTATCGGTGCCGACATGGTTGCGTCCGTAGACCGGGTGGCACTGTGGAACATGGTTGCCACCGTGGATGCCTTCCTGTCTTCCGGTTTCACCCCGGAGGAATTGATGCGGTGGGTTCATCCGAGCCTGGTGGCCAGTACGCAGGGCACCGGTATCGGCGGCTTGACCAGCATGCAGACCATGTTCCATGGCAACCTGCTGGGCAACGCAAAGCCTAACGACATCCTGCAGGAGGTATTGCCGAACGTCGTTGCCGCACATGTCATGCAGTCCTATATCGGCGGTTACGGTGCGATGGTTCACCCGGTGGGTGCCTGTGCCACCGCAGCGGTGTCGGTCGAGGAGGGCGTGGACAAGATCAGGCTCGGCAAGGCCGACCTGGTGGTCGCCGGTGGCTTCGACGACATGACCTCTGACGCCATCACCGGCTTCGGCGATATGGCGGCGACCGCCGACACCGCGATGATGCGCGCCAAAGGCATCAGCGATTCGAAGATCTCCCGCGCCAACGATCGGCGCAGGCTGGGCTTCCTGGAGGCTCAGGGCGGCGGCACGATCCTGCTGGCTCGCGGCGACCTCGCGTTGAAGATGGGCCTTCCGGTGCTCGCGGTGGTCGGCTACGCGCAGAGCTTCGCCGACGGAGTCCATACCTCGATCCCGGCGCCCGGCCTGGGTGCCCTCGGTGCCGGCCGGGGCGGCCGGGATTCGGCCCTGGCCCGGTCGCTGGCCCGGCTCGGGGTGGGTGCCGACGACGTCGCGGTGATCTCGAAGCACGACACTTCCACGCTGGCCAACGATCCCAACGAGACCGAACTGCATGAGCGTCTCGCCGACGCACTCGGCCGATCCGCCGGGGCGCCGCTGTTCGTGGTCTCACAAAAGACCCTCACCGGCCACGCCAAGGGTGGCGCGGCGGTGTTCCAGATGCTCGGCCTGTGCCAGATCTTGCGCGACGGCGTCATCCCGCCAAACCGCAGCCTCGATTGCGTTGACGACGAGTTGGCGGTCTCCGGCCACTTCGTCTGGCCGCGGGAGACGTTGCGGCTCGGCGACCGCTTCGGGCTCAAGGCGGGCCTGGTCACCAGTCTGGGGTTCGGCCACGTGTCGGGATTGATCGCACTGGTGCATCCGCAGGCATTCCTGGCGACGCTGGATTCCGGGGAGCGTGAGGCCTATGAACGGCGGGCACGCGAACGGGTGCTGGCTGGACAGCGAAGGCTGGCCGAGGCGATCGCCGGCGGACGTCCGATGTATGAGAAGCCCGCCGATCGGCGCTTCGACCACGACCGTTCGGAGAAGGCGCAAGAAGCCACCATGCTTCTCGATCCTGCCTCGCGCCTCGGCGAGGGCGGGATCTACATCAGCTAAGGTTCGCGGCGTGGCGATAGTGGGAATCGGGATCGATCTGGTGTCCATCCCCGAGTTTGCCGAGCAGGTCGACCAGCCCGGCACGGTGTTCGCCGAGACGTTCACCCCGGGTGAGCGGCGCGACGCCGCCGACAAGAGTTCCCTCGCCGCGAGGCATCTGGCGGCGCGCTGGGCCGCCAAGGAGGCCGTCATCAAGGCGTGGTCGGGTTCCCGGTTCGCCCAGCGTCCGATGCTGACAGAGGCCATTTACCGCGACATCGAGGTGATCACCGATATGTGGGGCCGGCCGAAGGTTCGGCTGACCGGAGCGATTGCCGACCATCTCGCCGACGTGGTCATCCATGTGTCGCTGACCCATGAGGGCGATACCGCCGCCGCGGTTGCCATCCTCGAGACGCTCTAGCGCGACGGGTGAACCGCTTTGAGTGATCTGATCGGCCGGGTGCGGGCAGTCCTGCCCGATGTACGACGCGATCTCGAGAATCTGGTGCGTATCGAGTCGGTGTGGTCGGACCCGGCGCGCCGCGCCGATGTCCACCGCAGTGCAGATGCGGTTGCGGATCTGTTGCGTGACGCCGGGTTTGCGCAGGTGGAAATTGTGAGCGAAGGTGGAGCGCCCGCGGTCATCGCCCGTCACCCCGCCCCGCCGGGCGCGCCGACTGTGTTGCTCTATGCCCACCACGACGTCCAGCCGGAAGGCGATCCGGCGCAATGGGATTCAGCGCCGTTTGAACCCACCGAGCGTGATGGCCGGTTGTACGGTCGTGGTACCGCCGACGACAAAGCCGGCATCGCAATCCATCTCGCCGCGTTCCGCGCTCACGAGGGAAATCCGCCGGTCGGGGTGACGGTGTTCGTCGAAGGTGAGGAAGAGTGCGGCTCTCCGTCGCTGGGTCGGTTGCTGAAGGTCCACAAACACAAATTGTCGGCCGATGTCATCGTGATCGCCGACTCGGACAACTTCTCCGTCGATATTCCGGCGCTGACGGTGTCACTACGCGGGCTTGTCGACTGTGTCGTCGAGGTCGCGACCCTCGATCACGGTCTGCACTCGGGTATCTGGGGCGGGGTGGTGCCCGACGCGCTGACCGCGCTGATCCGACTGCTGGCCACCCTGCACGATGACGACGGCAATGTCGCGGTAGCCGGACTGCACGAGGCGCAGGCGGCGGCAGTCGATCGCGGCGCGCAGTGGGTCAGGGCCGAATCCGGACTGCTCGACGGAGTCAGCGAAATCGGCACCGGCACTGTGGCGCAACGACTGTGGGCCAAATCCGCGATCACCGTCATCGGTATCGACACCACACCGATCGCCAAGGCGTCCAACACACTCATCCCGAGTGCCAGGGCGAAGATCAGCCTGCGGGTGGCGCCCGGCGGAGACGCCACCGAGCACCTCGCGGCGCTGCATCACCACCTTGAGTCACATATCCCGTGGGGCGCACAGGTGGCCGTCACTCCCGGTGACATCGGCCAGCCCTACGCCATCGACGCGACGGGTCCGGTCTACGACGCTGCCCGCGCAGCCTTCAGGCAGGCATGGGGCGTCGACGCCGTCGACATGGGAATGGGCGGTTCGATCCCGTTCATCGCCGA
>CAIWCQ010000072.1 GCA_903911165.1 uncultured Actinomycetes bacterium
CGTTCACGCTGTTGCAGGATCAATTGCAGTCGGTGCTCGAGACTCTGTCCGAGCGTGAAGCCGGCGTGGTGCGGCTGCGGTTCGGTCTGACCGACGGCCAGCCCCGCACGCTCGATGAGATCGGGCAAGTGTACGGGGTCACCCGTGAACGCATCCGGCAGATCGAGTCCAAAACCATGTCGAAGCTTCGCCACCCCAGCCGCTCACAGGTCTTGCGCGACTACCTGGACTGAGCGACACTGCGGTTATCTTGACCTCGCCTTCGAGGATTCGGCTGTGGACGTTCGATGTGCGACCCAACGATGACGATCTCGCTGGAGGAAGGCCCTCGCGCGCACTGTCGGTGACCGTGCCCGCTGTTAGCATCCGTCAATGGCCGCCCCGCAGCACAACGGCCACACCGGAGCCGGTGGACATCTGGGCGCCTTCGTCCGCGAATCCGGTTATCTGCGAAAGTGGTTGATCCTCGGAGTGTCCATCGGCATCATCGCCGGACTGGGCGCGGTGGTGTTCTTTCTCTCGCTGAAGTACACCGGTGAGTTTCTGCTCGGCACCCTTGGGGGCTATCAGCAGCCGCAGTCCACCGGCGACGGTGGCGGGTCTGGGTCGCCGGGATTCAGCCGGCCGTGGGCGATTGTGTTGATCGCCTTCGGTGGCGCCTTGGTGTCGGCGTTCATCGTCGCGAAGTTCGCCCCCGAAGCCCAGGGCCACGGCACCGACAACGCGATCGAAGCGGCACTGAACGATCCGCGGTCGATCCGCGGCCGAGCGGTGGTGGTCAAGTTGATCGCCAGCGCACTGACGATCGGATCGGGCGGGTCCGGTGGCCGGGAAGGCCCGGCCGCGCAGATCTCGGCCGGTTTCGGTTCGCTGCTGACCCGACTATTGAATCTGTCCGACGACGACGGACGTCTGGCGGTGTCATTGGGTATCGGCTCGGGGATCGGGGCGATCTTCAGCGCACCCCTCGGTGGGGCCGTGCTGGCCGCCTCGATCATCTACCGGGAGGATTTCAATTATCGTGCCCTCGTCCCCGGCTTCATCACCTCGGCGACGGCCTACGCGGTCTACGGGTCGATTCTGGGTTTTGCGCCGATGTTCGGTTTCGTCGAACCCGATTACCGATTCGATCCCGTGCAGACACCCTGGTTCGTGGTCATCGGCATCATCGCGGCGGCCGTCGGCTACCTCTACGCGCGGACGTTCTACGGCACCATCGCACTGACCAAGCGGTTGCCCGGCGGCATCGTGATCAAACCGGCGATCGGCGGCCTGCTGGTCGGCCTATTGGCACTGGCGATCCCGCAGATCCTGTCCAGCGGATACGGCTGGTTGCAGATCGCCATGACCCGAGAAGGGTTGGCGACGATCCCACTGTGGATCGTGCTGGTGCTGCCGGTCGCCAAGATCGTGGCGACGTCGCTGTCGATCGGCACCGGCGGTTCCGGCGGCATCTTCGGGCCCGGCATCGTGATCGGCGGATTCGTCGGCGCAGCGATCTGGAGATTGGCGGATGCCGTTGGCGCACCGGGGATTCCGGACGGTCCGGGCGTGTTCGTGATCGTCGCGATGATGGCCTGCTTCGGCAGCGTGGCGCACGCGCCCCTTGCGGTGATGATCATGGTCGCCGAGATGACCGGATCGTTTTCGGTGATACCCGCCGCGATGATCACCGTCGGCATCGCCTACCTGATCATCAGCCGCACACCGGTGTCGATTTATCGGGCCCAACGGCTCAACCGGGACAGCGACGCGGGAGACCAGGGATCAATCCAGCGGTAATGGGTTGAGCCGCAAGAGATTTCGTCGCGATGACTTTGTATCCAGGCCCACCAGCACGGTGCCGTCGTCCAGGATCACCAAGCCTTCGGCGTTCTCCGGACTGCCGGCAATCCGCCACATCGCCGTAGCCTCCACCTCACCGCCACGAGGATCCAGCACGTCAGGTAGTCGGGCGATCGCACTGCCCTGATCGGAGAGCAGATACAGCCGGCCGTCCGGTCCGACGGTGGCGTCGCTGATATCCGGAAGCCGTGTGGCCAACTCCTTGCCCAGCCACCATGTCGCCAGCATGGTCAGTGCGGCGTCCCCGGATGCGGGCGCCGCCGTGGGGCCGCCGCGTCGCCAGCCGACCGGATCATCACCCGCGGGGCCGAACTCCAGGATCGCGGGGGGATCTTTCTCCTTGACCACCAGCAGGTGACCGCGATCAGTCAATACCAGCGACTCGCCCCGGGAGGACCGGTCGCCGAGCCAGGCCTCCCGCAGTCGGTGGCCCTCGGGAACATCGAGCAGCAGGGTTCCGATCAGCGCCGGTACGGACAGGTCGATGTGCAGCACGCGTGCGGGCTGTTCCTGGAGTACCAGGACCGTGTGATCAGACGTCGGTTGGATCGCCTCGAATTGGGTTCCGCCGTCGGGAAGTTCGAGACCGGCCAGATCGATGCCCTGCCATTGCAGGGGCCACGGTTGCAGCGGCGCGGTGAACACCACGGGATCGTGATCCCCGACGGCCAGGAGCTCAGATCCGCGCAGTGCCAGCCCGGAGACTTCGCGCAACGGCACATCTGCGACATCGCGGACCTCAAGTTTCGGGGGCTTGCTCATCTGAGCAGCTTATGCAATCCGGCTGTGGTGGCCGGGCGCTGCGCCCCGGTCGCGGAATGGGGGGCTTCCGCCGGTGCGCAACGCCCGGTCACTGAGGGTGAAATTAGCAGTCACCGCCCGCGGATGCTTACCTCGCGCGCCGTCATTCGGATGTCCTGTGGATAAGTGGTTCGAACTGGCCATCTGGCCCAGGGAGGTACGGGCGGACATCGACCACCGCGGCGGCCGGCAGCGGGCCGTACAGATGCGGGAACAGCATCGCCGCGGGATCGCCTGCGTCCCCGGGCTCCCAGCGGACCGGCGCTCCGAGCAGCTCAGGGTCGAGGAAGAGCAGCACCAGGTCGCCGCGGCCGGCGAAGATTCGATTGGCGGGCAGGTGCACCTGATGTTGCGCTGAGAGATGAACGAAGCCAACCTCGGCGAGTGACTCCGGACGCAGGTCGCCGTCCGAACGTGCCTGGTCCCACTGATCGGGAGAACAGAGGTGGACCAGCAAATCCGGGGTCTGGGGCACCAGTCCACCCTGCACCATCGGACAACTACTGCGACACTGGCTCTTGAGACGACCCTGGCTCTTGAGACAACCCTGGGCCGTGAGACACGACACATCGTTCGGGCGTGGGAACAAGCCCGCACGCTGATGCGTCTGAGACAGTAGACGAACCGCTCGATAGTGGCCCGCCGCCATCGAGGGCACCGAGTACCGAGGGAGGAGCCCCCATGAACGCGACGCTTACCAGTCCCGAGTTGACCAGGGCTGACCGCTGCGACCGCTGCGGTGCTGCCGCCCAGGTTCGGGCCAAACTGCCTTCGGGCGCGGAACTGCTGTTCTGCCAGCATCACGCCAAGGAGCACGAGTCCAAGCTGATCGAGATGGCGGCCGTGCTGCAAGCCAGTTCGGACGACGCTTAAATCACCGAACGGCCGGGTTACCGGTCGGGTCGGTGGCGGTGAGGAATGCTGGTAGGTCATGACGGACCAACCGCCGCTAGGGCCCCCACCGGCGCGAGGGCCCCAACCGCCCCTGGGGCCCCAACCTCCGCCAAGGCCCCCACCAGCGCCAGAGCCCCCACCAGCGCCAGAGCCCCCACCAGCGCCAGAGCCTAAGCGTCACCACATACGGCGCATCGCTAAACGGACGCTGTCGAAAAGTTGGGATGACTCGATTTTCTCGGAGTCGGCTCAGGTCGGCTTCTGGTCGGCGCTCTCGCTGCCGCCCCTGTTGCTCGGCATGCTCGGCAGTCTCGCCTACGTGGCTCCGATCTTCGGCCCAGACGTGCTGCCAACCATCCAGCGCCAGCTCATCAGCACCTCGAGCACCTTCTTTTCCGAAAACATCGTCGCCGAACTGATCGAGCCGACGGTCCGCGACATCGTTCAGGGCGCACGGGGCGCGGTGGTGTCATTGGGTTTCGTGATTAGCCTCTGGGCCGGCTCCTCGGCGATCTCAGCGCTGGTGGATTCCGTGGTCGAGGCGCACGATCAGACCGCCCTGCGCCATCCGGTCCGCCAGCGCTTCTTCGCCCTCGGTCTCTACGTGGTGATGCTGGTGTTCGTCACGGTGGCCGCTCCCCTGCTCGCGCTCGGTCCGCGCAAGATCGGCGAGTACGTTCCGGAAAGCTGGCAGAACGTTCTGCAGTTCGGCTACTACCCCATGCTGGCCCTGGCATTCGTGGTGGCCGTGACGATCCTGTACCGGGTTTCGCTGCCGCAGCCGCTGCCGACGCATCGACTGGCAGGCGGCGCGATCCTGGCGACGGCAGTGTTCGTGGTGGCGACCGCTGGCCTGCGGATCTATCTGGAATACATCACCCGCACCGGCTACACCTATGGAGCGTTGGCCGCCCCGATCGCGTTCCTGCTTTTCGCGTTCTTCCTCGGGTTCGCGATCATGATTGGGGCCGAACTCAACGCCGCCATCGAAGATGAATGGCCCGCCCCGACGCCGCATTGGCACCAGTTTCGATCCTGGATGCAGCGCAGGAATCAATCCGTGAGTGACCCCGGCGCACCCGTTGCCGTGCCGGCTGAAGCACCAGAGGCCGCGGTCAGCCCCTCTTGAGGCTTTCGTAGATCCGCTTGCAGTCCGGGCAGACCGGGGATCCCGGTTTGGCCGACTTCGTCACCGGGAAGACCTCCCCGCAGAGTGCGACGACGTGGGATCCCATCACCGCGCTCTCGACGATCTTGTCCTTCTTGACGTAGTGGAAGACCTTGGGAGTGTCGCTGTCGGTGCCGTCGTCGACGCGTTCCTCGCTGTCGGTGCGCTCAATGGTGTCAGTCCGCATAGAAACATTGTGCCTTGTGGGTGCCGATTGCGGTCAGACAGCCGTAAGAAAAACCCCCTCGTCGGATCCGGCCCGGGTGTGGAACAGTGCAGTCATGGAGCGCGAACTGGGATTCGACGACGAGGGCCGGCCCGTGCTGATTACCCGCGCCGCCCTGTCCTACGAAGAACAGCACCGCGCACGGGTCCGCAAGTATCTCAAGATAATGTCCTGGCGTATCCCGGCCTTCCTCGCCGCAGCTATCGCGTACAGCATTTGGCACAACGGCCTGCTCTCACTGGCGATCCTCGCCGTGTCGATCCCCCTGCCGTGGATGGCCGTGCTGATCGCCAACGACAGGCCCCCGCGGCGAGCCGAAGAACCGCGCCGGTTCCCCGACGCGCCCCTGAGCACCGCATTGTTCCCGCGCGCCGAACTGCCCGCCCTCGAGTCCGGGCTCACCGCGTCCTCGCAACCACACTCCGAGCACGTGCACGACGAACATCTCCGCTGACCCACCAGCACTTCCATTCTTAGTAAACCCTCAGAGGTTCGCGGCATACGCGCACGTCAGAGCCTCGGCCTTCAGCGCTTCACGGGAACTCCACCACCCGATCCAACGTTGTACTCAATGACAGTTGGATCCGATCAGGAGGCCTCCATGGCAAACACCAGCACCACCCGATTCGCAAGCGATCTGGACTCTGCAAGTCCGGCCGCTGATCTTGTGCGCGTGTATCTGAACGGCATCGGCAAGACCGCCCTGCTCAGCGCGGAAGACGAGGTGGAACTCGCCAAGCGCATCGAGGCCGGTCTGTACGCCCAGCACCTGCTCGAGACCCGCAAACGTCTGGGCGACAAGCGCAAAAGCGACCTCGCGATGCTCGCCGCCGACGGTCAGTCGGCCCGACAGCACCTCCTGGAAGCCAACCTGCGCCTCGTGGTGTCGCTGGCCAAGCGTTACACCGGCCGGGGAATGCCACTTCTTGATCTGATCCAGGAGGGCAATCTGGGACTGATCAGGGCGATGGAGAAGTTCGACTACGCCAAGGGCTTCAAGTTCTCGACCTACGCCACCTGGTGGATTCGTCAGGCCATCACCCGCGGCATGGCTGACCAGAGCCGCACCATCCGGCTGCCCGTGCACCTCGTCGAGCAGGTCAACAAGCTCGCCCGGATCAAACGTGAGATGCACCAGATCCTCGGGCGGGAGGCCACCGAAGAGGAACTCGCCGAGGAATCGGGAATTGCGGCCGACAAGATCGCCGATCTGCTCGCGCACAGTCGTGACCCGGTAAGCCTGGATATGCCCGTCGGTACCGACGAGGAGGCCCCCCTGGGAGACTTCATCGAGGACGCCGAGGCGATGTCGGCGGAGAACACGGTCATCGCGGAGCTGCTGCACACCGATATCCGCCACGTGCTGGCCACGCTCGACGAGCGTGAGCGGCAGGTAATCCAGTTACGCTTCGGCCTCGATGACGGCCAGCCCCGGACCCTCGATCAGATCGGGAAGCTGTTCGGCCTGTCTCGGGAGCGGGTGCGTCAGATCGAGCGCGAGGTCATGATGAAGCTGCGTCAGGGCGATCGTGCCGAGCGGCTGCGGTCCTACGCCAGCTAGTAGTCCCTTTTGCGAGTGTGCCCGCCGGTTTTCCCGGCGGGCACACTGTTTTGAGGACCGGCCCGTTGCCGCAGGTGGGCAAGTAGACTCAGGCTGCGACGAAGGGTGGCCTAATGAACGATCTGGTCGACACCACCGAGATGTATCTGCGGACGATTTACGACCTCGAGGAGGAGGGCGTGATTCCGCTGCGCGCGCGTATCGCGGAGCGCCTGGA
>CAIWCQ010000073.1 GCA_903911165.1 uncultured Actinomycetes bacterium
CGACAGCCCGCTCGCCGAGCGCCGGGCGGCGGCGCTGTCGCTGGACACCGCCCTGCTGGCCGAACTGCTGGGCCGGGTGGAGCTTCGGGACCTGCTCGACCCCGACGTCGTCGTCACGACTGATCAGCAGTTGCAACATCTGGCCGTCGACCGCAGGGCCCGGGACGCCGAGGCGGTGGCTGATCTGCTGCGACTGCTGGGCCCGCTGACCGAGGACGAAATCAGCGCCCGCGCAACGACACCCGACGTCGGCGGATGGCTGGCCGAACTGCGCGCCACCAAGCGCGCCCTGACCGTCTCCTACGCGGAGAAAACGTGGTGGGTTGCCGTCGAGGACATCGGCCGGCTGCGGGACGCAGTGGGGGTTGCCGTGCCGGTCGGGGTACCGGCGGATTTCACCGAGTCGGTGGCCGACCCACTCGGAGAACTGCTGGGCCGCTTCGCCCGCACCCGGGCTCCGTTCACCACGGGTCAGGCGGCGAGTCGCTTCGGGCTCGGCCTGCGGGTGGCCGCCGACGCCCTCGGCCGGCTGGCGCACGACTCCCGACTGGTTCGCGGCGAGTTCACCGACACCGCCGACGGAACCGGCGAACAATGGTGTGACGCAGAGGTTTTACGTATCCTGCGGCGGCGTTCCCTGGCTGCGTTGCGCGCCCAGGTGGAGCCGGTCAGTACCGCCGCCTATGCGCGTTTCCTACCGGCCTGGCAGCAAATCGGAAGCTCCGCGGGCCTCGGAGGCATCGACGGCCTCGCAGCTGTCATCGAGCAACTCGCGGGCGTGCCGGTACCCGCATCGGCGGTCGAGCCACTGATCTTCGGCCCGCGAATCCGCGGCTATCAGCCGGCGATGCTCGACGAACTGCTTGCCACCGGGGAGATCGTCTGGTCGGGCGCCGGGTCGATCTCGGGCAGTGACGGCTGGGTGGTGTTCCACACCGCCGACACCGCGCCGCTGACGTAGGCGGCGCCGACCGAACTCGATCTGAGTGACGCGCACCTGGCGATCCTTGACGTCCTCGGCCGCCCCGGTGAGTCGCGGGGCGCGTTCTTCTTTCGCCAGTTCGCCGAGAGCGGCCGAGACGACACGTTCACCCCGGCGCTGTGGGATCTGGTGTGGGGCGGTTGGCTCAGCGGCGATACGTTCGCGCCGGTGCGAGCCCTGCTGACCGGTGGCCGTAAACCGGGCACCCGCCGTTCCGCCGCTGCAGCGCACCGGCACCGGCGCGCTCCCCGCTTGAGCCGCTATTCGGTGGCCCACGCCCAGACCCGGCAGGTCGATTCGACCGTGGCCGGCCGTTGGTCGGCGCTGCCTGCCCACGAGCCCGCGTCCACCCTGCGGGCGCATTTCACCGCCGAACTGTTGATGAACCGATACGGGGTACTCACCAAGGCCGCGGTGGCCAACGAGAAGGTGCCGGGCGGATTCGCCATGCTGTACAAGGTCCTGACCACACTTGAGGAAGCCGGGCGGTGTCAGCGCGGTTACTTCGTTGAGTCCCTCGGCGGCGCCCAGTTCGCGGTCGCCGCCACGGTGGACCGGCTGCGCGGTTACGCCGACCCGGTCGACGCCGACCACCGGGCCTACGACGCCGTGGTGCTGGCCGCGGCCGATCCGGCCAATCCGTATGGGGCGGCACTGGGTTGGCCGGTCAGTGCCGGCGGGCACCGCCCGGGCCGAAAGGCCGGGGCGCTGGTCGCCCTGGTCGACGGCGAACTGGTCTGGTTCTCCGAACGCGGCGGCCGCTCACTGCTCAACTTCAGTCCGGATCGCGACGCGCAGCGGGCGGCCGCCGACGCACTGGCCGAACTGGTCCGCAGTGGCCGACTGAGCGGTCTGCTGGTGGAGAGACTGGACGGGATGCCGATCCTGGAGGCCACCACCGAGGCGCCACCGCGGGACACCGTCGAGGCACTACTCGACGCCGGTTTCGCCCGCACACCGAAGGGCCTGCGACTGAGATGAGTCGTGCCACACTGCCCGGACTGTTCTGGTTCGCCCTGGCGTGCTGGGCCGCCACCATGCTGTGGCTGTCGTCGCTCACCGCGCAGGAACTTCCCGACACGGCCTTCCTCGCCTGGGACAAGATCAACCATTTTCTGGCCTACGCCGTCGGCGGCTGGTTGGCCGCCGGCGCGCTTCGGTTATCGCGGCCCTCGATGCCAGTGGCCACCCGGATCATCGGAGCCATCGTCATCATTGCGATCTTCGGGGTCATCGATGAGGGACTGCAGACATTCACCCCCGGCCGCACCGGCGGCAGTCTCGGCGACTGGGGAGCCGACGTCCTCGGAGCCGCCGCCGGCGCCCTGGCAAGTACCTTGACCCGCCGGCACCCGATGGGTCGGTAGCGCCAATGCCTGAGGGTGACACTGTCTTTCGAACCGCCGCGTTGCTGCGCGAGGCGTTGGTCGGTAAGACCCTTACCGGCTGCGATGTCCGAGTGCCCCGATATGCGACCGTCGATCTCAGTGGACACCTGGTGGACGAGGTGCTCAGCCGCGGCAAGCACCTGTTCATCCGAGTCGGCCCGGCAAGTATCCACTCGCATCTGAAGATGGACGGCAGTTGGCGGATCTCGCCACGCGGCGTCCCCGCTCACAAGATCCGGATCCTGTTGCGGGCGCCCGACGTGACCGCCGCCGGAATCGACCTCGGCGTGCTGGAGATCCTCGACCGCGACCATGATCAGGACGCCGTCGCGCACCTGGGGCCGGACTTGCTGGGCGAGGATTGGGATCCGCACGTGGCGGCAGCGAACCTGGTCGCCGACCCGGATCGCGGACTCGCGGCCGCACTGCTCGATCAACGCATCCTGGCCGGGGTCGGAAATGTCTACGCCAACGAATTGTGTTTCATCTTCGGCCGACGTCCGCTCAGCACGGTCGCAACCCTGTCCGACCCGTTACGGGTGGCGATCCGCGCCCGGGAGATGCTGTGGGCCAATCGTTTACGGCGAGACCGGACCACCACCGGCAACAGCCGATCCGGACAACAGCTGTGGGTCTACGGACGCGCCGGGCAACCGTGTCGACGGTGCGGCACCCGCGTCGCCCGCGCCGAGCCGGTCGGCGGGAGCCAAGACCGAATCAGCTACTGGTGTCCGCACTGCCAGCGCTAACCATCGCCTCGGCCACGGCGGCTTGCAGGCCGGATCGAAGCTCGTGTTCGGCCAAGGCCGCTACCAGGCCTCGGCGGCGGCGCCGCTAGGGGATGAAGGCCCTAAGCCGCGCCGGCGCCGCCGACCCGTTCGCGCAGGAACGGTATGACCTGTTCGGCCACCTCGTCGGTGCCCTCCAGCCAGCACCAGTGGCCGAGACCGCGCAGGATGCGGATGTCGGCGCGCGGGAACGCCGAAACCTGCCGGTGGGCCATCTCGGCCGGGATGTAGGAGTCGGCGTCACCGAAGACGATGAGGGCGTCGTGATCGTGCTGACGCAGCCTGGCCGCCAGTTGCTCCATGTCCCCGGCTCGGGTGGCCCGGTATAGCCGCAGCACCGCCCGCTGGGTCTTCTCCGGCATCAGGTGCGCGACGATGGTGTCGACCCACTGCGCGGACAGACCGGGGTTCTCCCGCGCCAGCATGGCGGTGGCAGGTGCGGGTGTGATGGCGCGCATGGACAACCCGCCCAGAACCGGAGTGCGCCAGATCCGGGCCATCCGGTGCCATCGGTAATCCAGGAGCACGCCGGTGTTGAGAAACGTAACGCTGCCAACGCGATCGGGGTGATCAGCCGCCCACGCCGCCGCGAACGGACCACCGAAGTCGTGCGCGACAAGGTGTACGCGTTCGATACCCAGTTGCCCGATCACCCCGTCGAGGAACCGCGCGTAGCTGTAGATCGTGTAGTCATGGTCCGCGCGCGCATCGGCGGCACCGAAGCCCGGCAGGTCCGGCGCCACCACAGTGGCGAAGGGCGCTACCCGGGTCATCAGCGGCATCCAGTCCGAGCCGGAATCCGGGTTACCGTGAACGAATACCACCGCCTCGCCGGGCCGGCCGGATCCGCCCACCAGGACCGAGGTGGTGATGCCCTCGACGGTGAGCCGCCGGGTTTCGATCATGAGCGCGAGCTTACGAAGCAGCGCCGATCACCGGTCAGCGGGTCGGAAAATTCGAGGCGGTGTGCGATCAGGCGCAGGGGTGCGGTGAAGTCCCCGGGCTCGACGTCGATGACGTTTGGGTAAAGCGGATCATTGTCGATCGGCAGCCCGATCGCAGCCATGTGCAACCGCAGCTGATGAGTCCGACCGGTCCGCGGAATCAGTCGGTAGCGACCAGCGCCCAACGGCTCGATGCGCGTCTCGGCATTCGGCTCACCCGGCTCGATGCGCGCCTGCAGAGTGCCGCGCTGCTTGACGATTCTGTTCGAGATCACTTGTGGCGCAGCCAAACCCGGCTGGACCGATGACACCGCCAGATACGTTTTCATCACCTCACCGCGGGCGAACATGCTCTGATAGGCACCACGCACCTCGCGGCGGGCGGTGAACAACAGCACGCCCGCGGTAAGCCGGTCCAGTCGATGTGCCGGGCTGAGTTCGGCCAGCCCCAGATCGCGGCGCAGCCGGACCAGCGCGGTCTGCGCGACGTGGCTGCCGCGCGGCATGGTGGCCAGGAAGTGCGGCTTGTCCACCGCGACGATGTTGTCGTCGCGGTAGAGCACCGGCATCGGATACGGCACCGGAACCTCATCGGGCAGATCCCGGTAGAGATACACGTGGGCACCTGCCGTCATCTCGGTGTCCGCGCTGAGTGCCGTGCCATCCGCGTCGAACACGTCACCGGCGAGCACCTTGTCCCTGGCCGGCGGGCCGAATCGCCGGCCAAGCTCGTCGGCGACGTTACCGCCCTGCAGGCGCAGTCGCGCCGGCCCAAGTCCGTTGCGCACCGGTAGGGGCGTCAATTCAGCGGAACCGGCTCGAGGATCTCCGACCGGGCCTCCGGCGCGGCCACTCGCAACGCATCGGCCGAGGCGTCATCGGGCTGAGTCTGGGAGAGCACCTCGGCTTCGACCCGGGCGATGTAGGTTGCCACCTCACGGTCCACATCCGCCGGTCCCCAGCCCAGGATCGGTGCGACGATCTCGGCGACCTCACGGGCACAGTCCACTCCGCGGTGCGGGTATTCGATCGAGATCCGCATCCGGCGGGCCAGGATGTCCTCGAGGTGAAGCGCACCCTCGGCGGCGGCCGCGTAGGCCGCCTCCACTCGTAGATAGACCGGAGCCTCGGCGATCGGCTCGAGCAAATCGGGCCGGTCCGCCGCAACGGCGAGCACGTCGGTGATCAGGGAGCCGTACCGATCCAGCAGGTGGCGCACCCGGTAGGGGTGCAGGCCGTACTCCGCGCCCACCTGCTCGGTCTGATTGACCAGGGCGAAGTAGCCGTCAGCACCCACCAGTGGGACTTTCTCGGTGATCGAGGGCGCCACCCGCGACGGCACGAACTCGGCCGCCGCGTCGACGGCGTCAGCGCCCATCACCCGGTAGGTGGTGTATTTGCCGCCCGCGATGGCGACTAGGCCCGGCGTCGGCGAAGCGACCGCGTGCTCGCGGGACAGCTTCGAGGTCTCCTCACTCTCGCCGGCCAGCAGCGGCCGCAGTCCGGCGTACACCCCATCGATGTCGTCGTGGGTCAGTGGCGTGGCCAGTGCAGCGTTGACGTGTTCGAGGATGTAGTCGATGTCGGCCTTGGTGGCGGCCGGATGCGCGAGATCAAGATTCCAGTCGGTGTCGGTAGTCCCGATGATCCAGTGGGTGCCCCACGGAATGACGAACAGCACCGACTTCTCGGTGCGCAGGATGATCGCCACCTCGCTGACGATCCGGTCGCGCGGCACGACGATGTGCACCCCCTTGGAGGCCCGCACCCGGAACCGGCCGCGCTGGCGGGACAGCGCCTGTATTTCGTCGGTCCACACCCCGGTGGCGTTGATGACCACATGCCCGCGGACCTCGGCCACCGCGCCGTCCTCGGAGTCGCGAACCGCGACCCCGACCACCCGATCGCCCTCGGTGAGCAGCGAAACCACCTGGGTCGAGGTGCGCACCACCGCGCCGTAGTGCGCCGCTGTGCGGGCGACCATCATGGTGTGCCGAGCGTCGTCGACCACTGTGTCGTAGTAGCGGATGCCGCCGATCAGCGAGCCGCGTTTGAGTCCGGGCGCGAGCCGCAGCGCGCCAGCCCTGGTCAGGTGCCGCTGGGCCGGAACGGATTTCGAGCCACCAAGCTGGTCGTAGAGGAAGATGCCGGCGGCGACATAGGGCCGTTCCCAGACCCGGTTGGTCAGTGGGAAGAGGAAAGGCAGCGGCTTGACCAGATGCGGCGCGAGCGTGGTCAGTGAGAGTTCGCGCTCGTGCAGCGCCTCGCGAACCAGACCGAACTCCAGTTGCTCGAGGTAGCGCAGACCGCCGTGGAACATCTTCGAACTGCGACTGGAGGTGCCGGAGGCGAAGTCGCGTGCTTCGACCAGCGCCACCCGCAGGCCGCGGGTGGCGGCATCCAGGGCGGCGCCGACACCCACCACGCCGCCGCCGATCACCACGACGTCGAACTGTTCGGTGCGCAACCGCTCCCAGGCCTGAGCCCGTTGAGAAGGTCCAAGATCCATGCCCCCAAGGCTAGCCGAGGGGCACCCAACCCCCGCCAATGATCACGATCCGCGGCGCCACCCGCCCGATCCCACCGCCGAAGCCTTACTCTTTCCCCGTGCCGATTTACGCCGCCTACGGATCTAACATGGATCCGGAGCAGATGCTGCAGCGGGCACCGCACTCCCCGATGGCCGGCACCGGTTGGCTGCACGGCTGGCGGCTGACCTTCGGCGGGGAAGATATCGGCTGGGAGGGCGCGTTGGCCACCCTGGTCGAGGACGAGACGTCCAGCGTCTTCGTCGTGCTCTACGACGTGACCGCCGCCGATGAGGACAACTTGGACCGGTGGGAAGGCTCGGAATTGGGCCTGCACAGCAAGATCCGCTGCCGGATCGACCGCGAATCCTCCGACACCTCAACCGATCCCGTGCTGGCCTGGCTGTATGTGATCGATGCTTGGGAGGGCGGCTTGCCCTCTGCTCGCTACCTCGGCGTGATGGCCGACGCCGCGGAGGTGGCCGGCGCCCCGGCGGATTACGTTCATCACATCCGCACCCGCCCGGCCCGAAATATCGGACCGGGTCCGGGGTCCTAGCGGACGAACTCCCAGGCATCCGAGACGATCTCACGGAGGTCGCTGCGGCTCGGTTGCCATCCGAGTTCGGCGATGGCCTTCTCGCTCGAGGCGATCAGGACGGCCGGATCACCGGCCCGCCGACCCACATCACGCGCGGCGATCGGGTGACCGGTGACCTCCCGGCAACAGGCGATCACCTCCCGGACGCTGAACCCGGTTCCATTGCCCAGGTTGTAGATCCCGTGCGACGAGGCCTGTGCGCTCCGCAGCGCCAGCAGATGGGCGTCGGCGAGATCGCGGACGTGTATGTAGTCCCGGACGGCCGTGCCATCAGGTGTGGGCCAGTCGTTTCCGAATACCAGGATCTCGTCTCGCCGACCCGCCGCCACCTCCAGGACCAGCGGGATCAGGTGCGTCTCGACCGCATGGCGTTCCCCGAGTCCGGCGTAGGCGCCGGCCACGTTGAAGTAGCGCAGGCTCATCGCCGCCAGCCCGTGCGCTCGGGCGTAGGAGGTGATCGCATGATCGATCGCCAGCTTGGTGGCACCGTAGGCGTTGGTCGGCCGGGTGGGCGCGCCCTCGGTGATCGGGGCCGAGTCCGGCTCCCCGTACGTCGCCGCCGTCGATGAGAACACCAGCCGCTCGGTGCCCGACTCGCGGATCGCCTCCAGCAACTCCAGCGTCTTGACCACATTGGCCTGCCAGTAGCGCTCGGGAGCCTCGACCGACTCTCCCACTAGCGACTTCGCCGCGAAATGCAGGACGCCGTCGAACGAGCCGCCGGGCAGCAGACGTCGGGCAACGGCAACCATGTCGCCGTCAACGAACTCCGCACCCGCCGGAACCGCATCGGCGTTCCCGGTAGACAGGTCGTCGACGATCACCACCTGATGTCGTTGTTCGAGAAGGACTTTGGCGCACACGCTGCCGACATAGCCGGCGCCCCCAGTTACCAGCAGCTTCACTCGAACCCGGCTGCCTGCTCGACGATGTTCACCAGCACCCGCACCCCGACGGCCAGCGCCCGCTCGTCGATATCGAAGTCGGGCTGGTGCAGATCGCGTTGCGGGCCCTGCCCGCCCCACACGCCGAGACGAGCCATCGCGCCCGGAACATCCTCGAGGTACCAGGAGAAGTCCTCACCGCCACCGGACTGCCGCGTCTCGGCCAGCGCGTCGGGTCCGACGGCTTCGATGGCATGGGTCAGGATCTGGGTGCAGCGTTCCTCGTTGACCACCGGTGGCACACCGCGGTGGTAGGCCAGCGAATGCTCGATTCCGAGCGGTGTCAGCAAACCCGTAACCGTTTCGCGGACAAGGCTTTCCATCTCCAGCCAGGCCTCGCGGCTGGCGGTGCGCACGGTGCCGGCCAAGATACCGGTCTGCGGTATGGCATTGGGCGCAGACCCGGCGTGGGCGGCGCCCCAGACCATCACGGTGCTGTGCCGCGGGTCCAGTCGTCGCGACAGCACCCCGGGCACCCCGGTGATCAACGTGCCCATGCCGTAGACCAGGTCCGTGGTCAGGTGCGGACGTGAGGTGTGTCCGCCGGGGGACCGCAACGCGATTTCGACGAAATCGGCGGCGGAGGTGATCGGTCCGGCCGCGGTGGCGACGCTGCCGACCGCGAGGTGCGGATCGCAATGCAGGGCGAAGATGCGCGACACACCCTTCAGTGCGCCGGCCGCGATAGCCTCCAGCGCCCCGCCGGGCATGAGCTCCTCGGCGGGCTGGAAGATCAGCCGGACCCCGACCGGTAAGGCGGGCACCGTCGCCAGCGCTATGGCAGCGCCCAGCAGGATCGCGGTGTGGGCGTCGTGTCCGCAGGCATGCGCCACGCCCGGCACCGTCGAGGTGAACGGCAGGCCGGTGCGCTCGGCCATTGGCAGCGCGTCGATATCTGCGCGCAGCGCGATGCGGGTCGCATGGTCGGGCCCGAAATCGCACACCAGACCCGACCCCCCGGGCAGAGTCTTCGGGTTCAGCCCGGCCTCGGTCAGCCGGTCGGCGACAAACTGGGTGGTGACGAACTCCTGGCGACCCAACTCCGGGTGGCGGTGGATCTGGCGGCGCCAGGCGACCAGGTCGTCATAGTGCGCGGCCAGCCACGACTCTGCGGTGTCGGCCAACGGCATCGGGCCAGTATCGCAGGCGCCGGTTAGGGTGAGCGACTGTGACGGCAGACGCTACCCGGGCAGTGGCGAGCCACGACGCCGCACGGGCGGCGGCCGTCATCGCCGAACGCACCGGAGTCGACCGCCACGATGTCGCCGTCGTGCTCGGCTCAGGCTGGGGTCCGGCCGCCGACGCACTGGGGAACCCGACCGCCCAGATCCCGATGGCGGACGTTCCCGGTTTTCTGCCCCCCGGCGCGGACGGCCACCGCGGACAGCTTCTCTCGGTACCGCTGCGCCACCATCGGGTGCTGGTGTTGGTGGGGCGCATCCATGCCTACGAGGGGCACGAATTGGCCGCCGTAGTGCATCCGGTGCGCACGGCCTGCGCGGCCGGGGCGGACGTCGTCGTGCTGACCAACGCGGCCGGCGGCCTGCGGCCGGAGTTCTCCGTAGGTCAGCCGGTGCTGATCAGCGACCACCTGAACCTCACCGCCCGCTCCCCTCTGGTGGGTGCGCAGTTCGTCGACCTGGTCGACGCCTATTCGCCCCGGTTGCGCGCGCTGGCACGCTCCATCGACCCGACGCTCGCCGAGGGCGTCTACGCGGCGCTGCCCGGCCCGCACTACGAGACGCCGGCCGAGATTCGGATGCTGCGCACTCTGGGTGCCGACTTAGTGGGGATGTCCACTGTTCACGAAACGATCGCCGCCCGCGCCGAGGGAGCCGAGGTCCTCGGGGTGTCGCTGGTGACCAACCTTGCGGCCGGAATGACCGGAGAGGCACTCGACCACCACGAGGTGCTGGCCGCCGGCCGTGACTCCGCCACCGGGCTGGGTGCCCTGCTGGCGGCGGTGCTGTCCGCGCTCTAAGCAACCCCCGCGCTGGAACATGACCCTCGCGCTGTCCGCGCTGGAACATGACCTCGCGTCAGCGCGGCCCGAATTGCCGGTCGCCGGCGTCGCCGAGGCCCGGCACGATGTAGGCCACGTCGTTGAGGCCGTCGTCGATGGCCGCGGTGACCAGCCGAGCCGCCGGCGCCACCCGCTCCAGCGCGGCCACACCCTCGGGAGCGCAGACCACACACACCACCGTGATGTCGATCGCTCCCCGGCCCTGCAACAGCCCGATCGTGTGCGTCATCGAGCCCCCGGTCGCCAGCATCGGGTCCAGCACCATGACCTGCTGAGTCGACAGATCCGCCGGCAGCGACTCCAGGTACGGCATCGGCTCGTGGGTGGTCTCGTCGCGGGCGACGCCGACGAATCCCACCCGGGCCTCCGGGATGAGCGCAAGCGCCTGATCGACCATGCCCAGCCCCGCCCGCAGCACCGGCACCAACAGCGGCGGATTAGCCAGTCTGCTGCCGAGGGTGTCGGCCAGTGGAGTGCGCACCGGAATCTGCTCGCGCGGCGCGTCCCGGGTGGCCTCGTAGACCAGCATGACGGTCAGATCGCGCAGCGCCGACCGGAACGCCGCGTTGTCGGTGCGCTCGTCACGCAGGGCGCTCAGCCGGGCCGCGGCCAACGGGTGGTCGATGACACGGACATCCATGCCCGAACTGTAGGTCGTTAGGCTGTGCGGCATGGCAGCAGAGCTCATTCCGATCCGCCTCAGCATCACCGCCGGGGATCTGTACACGCTATGGGCGCCACGCTGGCGCGATTCGGGCGACGAATGGGAGGGGTTCCTCGGCAAGGATGAAAACGTTTTCGCCTTCGCGTCGGTCGCCGACCTGGCGGCGTTCGTGCGTACCGACTCCGACAACGACCTGGCCGAGCATCCGGCGTGGGAGGCGATGACCCGGGCCAACGCCCATCGCCTGCAACCCGCCGAGGACCGCCAGGCCGATCTGATCGCCGTGGCGGAGCAGTTGGCTGAAAAACCCTCCGAGGACTCCGTGGGCGCGTTGGCGAACACCCTCGCCGTCGTCTCCTCGCTCGGGTCGGTGTGCGAACTTCCGACGGTGACCCGGTTCTTCAATGGCAATCCGAACCTGGGCCTGGTGACTGGCGGCCTCGAGCAGTTCACCGGCCGGGCCGGCCGCAAGCGCTGGGATACCGTCGGCGAAATCGTCGCCCGCGGCTGGGACGGCGTGCTGTCGGCTATCGACGAGATCGTCGTCACCCCGGAGGTCGACGACGGCGTCGCGGCGGCTGCGGCCGACGAACTCGCCGAACCATTCGACGGCGAGGACGACTTGGTGGTGGCAGCCGAGATCGACGACGACGAAGACGGCGGAGGCGCCATCGCGGGCATCGGCGGCCTGGGTGCGGCTTCCCTGGGTACGGCTTCCCTGGGCGCGACATCCCTGGGTATGGGCAAAAACGTGGTCCTCGGCGGCGACGCGCACTTCTGGGAAAACGTCGGCATTGATCCGGTCCGGGTGATGACCAGCGGGGGCACGTTCTTCACGCTGCGCTGTTACTACGACGACAGGCCCCGATTCCTGGGGCGCAACGGGCGAATCAGCGTGTTCGGCTCCGAGCGTGCACTGGCGCGCTATCTGGCCGACGAGCATGACCACGACCTCGCCGACCTCAGCACCTACGACGACATCCGGACCGCAGCCACCGATGGTTCACTACGGGTCGATGTCATCGAAGACAACGTCTACGTGCTCAACGGCCTCGCCGACGACATCGCTGATGGTCCCGATGCGATCGACCGCGAACAATTGGCACTGGCCGTCGAGTTTGTCCGCGACGTCGGCTCCTACTCAGAGGACGACGCCATCGACGTGCTGCTGGCCGAGGACACCGCGCTCGGGGCCTTGGTCAATCACGTCCTGGACCCGGACTCCACGCCCCGCCCCGCCCCGCCCCATGCCGCCGCGGCGCGGGAATGGGAGGACCTGGAGGGGTTCGTGGAGTCCCGGCTCCGCCGCGAGTAGCGGCGCAACACTTCCGCCGCGAATAGCGGCGCAACACTTCCGCCGCGAGTAGGTCAGCGGAACTGGGTCGTTGGCGTGATGTTCCCCCGCACACCTAACGCGCGGGCCTGGGTGAGCAGCTCCTGGTACTGCTGGGGCGAGATGTTCTTCTCCCGCGTCAGGATGTAGCCGCTCTGGCCGGACGGGTCACTGACGATGATCCAGCTGTAGTCAGGCGCCTTGGCCAGGATCGTGTAGTTACCCGGCGGATTCGCCGACGGGGTCCCACCGAAGCCCACGTTCAGCGCGGTGTTGGTCTCGTTCACCGGCACGGCGGACCCGGTGATCGACGATTTCGGACCCCGGTTGAAGAAGTAGTTGCCCGAGTTCTGCACCTTGATCGTGCCGTCGGGGTTCACGCTGTAGGTCGCCTGGGTGTTCACCAAGCCGATCGAGAAGAACTGCTTGACGCTGCCCTGCTCATAGTAGGTGCCGGCGAACTGCGCCGGGTCTACCGGATCCGAGGAGGGCACCGCGGGGATCGGCGCGACCACCGGGGGCGGAGTCGGAGGCTGGCCCCGCCGGGTCGCGGCCGGGGTGCGCCCGGTCGGCACCGCGGCGGCGGCGCGAACCGCGGCCGCCGAAACGTCCGACACGACCGGCAGGTCCCGGACCCCCGCGGCCCCCGCGGCCCCCGCG
>CAIWCQ010000074.1 GCA_903911165.1 uncultured Actinomycetes bacterium
GCACCGGCCGCACCGGCCAAGGGCTTGGGCATGGCGGCGGGCGCCAAGCGACCCGGCGCCAAGAAGGCGGAGAGTCCGTCGGCCGAGGCGTCAGCACCGGCGACCCCCTCGTCGACTGAGGCGTCAGTGCCAGCACCCGCACCCGCACCCGCATCAGCACCGGCACCGACACCGGCGGTCAAGGGCCTGGGCATGGCGGCGGGCGCCAAACGCCCCGGCGCCAAGAAGGCGGAGACTCCGTCGGAGTCCGCAGCCGAAACCAAGCCCGATGCCCCGGCCGCACCCGTGGCACAGGCGACAGCGGAGCCGGAGTCCGGCAACGGAACGCCCGACGCGCCGCCGGTCAAGGGCCTGGGTATGGCCAAGGGTGCGCGACCGCCCGGCAAGCGGACTTAGCTTTTCGGCAATCCACCGACTGGGCTCTGTCCACAGTCTCGCTTCTATCCCCGGCCGGCTCTTCCTTCGCTTTCTCCATGTCGGTGGGTTCTTCTATTATCGAATGTATGTTCGAGTCTTTGGATGAGGCGTCGTTGTTGGCGGAGATGACGGCGGGCCGGCGGGCGGAGCGTTCGGCGGTGGCGCGGCGGTTGATGGCGGCGGGCCGGTTGTGTCTGGTGCGGATGGCTGATGTGGAGGTTGAGGACCGTACGCAGTGGTGTATCGACAATTGGGAGGCCGTGGCTGCGGAGGTGGGCGCGGAGTTGGGGATCAGTCGGGCGCGGGCGTCCTCGGAGATGAATTACGGGCTGGAGTTGGTGGTGCGGTTGCCGAAGTTGGGTGCGGCGATGGCGGCCGGTGAGGTTGATTTCCGGGTGATCTCGGTGGTGGTGTTTCGGACCGGGTTGATTGTCGATGCGACGGTGTTGGCGTTGATTGATGCCCGGTTGGCGGCGGCGGCGCGGTCGTGGAATGGGTTGTCGCGGCGCAAGATCGTGGAGTTGGTGGATTGGCGGGTTCGGGAGCTTGATCCTGCCGCGGAGCGGGCGGCGCGGGGTGTTGATGAGGACCGTCATGTGGAGATCAACCCGTCTGAGGGTGGGTTGGCGCAGTTTTGGGGTGCGGTGCGGGCTGCGGATGCGGCGGTGTTGGATCGGCGGCTGGATGCGTTGGCGGGGTCGGTGTGCGCTGAGGATTCGCGCACGAAGCGTCAGCGCCGCGCGGATGCGCTGGCGGTGTTGGCGGCGGGTGTGGATTCGCTGGTGTGTGACTGTGGGTCCGAGCAGTGCCCGGCCGCCGGTGCTGCGGCCCCGGCGCAGGTGGTGATTCATGTGGTGGCGGAGGCGGCCACGGTCTCGGGGGAGTCCGCGACGCCGGGGCAGTCCGCGAGGCCGGGGCAGTCCGCGAGGCCGGGGTATCTGCCCGGGTTCGGGGCGATGGCAGCCGAGACGGTCCGTGATCTCGCGACCCGGGCCCACTTGCGCCCACTGAAGCCCGCCCAGGAGTTCACCGCCGAACCGCAGTACCGGCCATCGACGGCGTTGGCGGAGTTCATCCGCGCCCGGGATCTATGGTGTCGTTTCCCGGGATGTGAGGTGCCGGCGGAGTTCTGCGATCTCGACCACTCGATTCCGTGGGCGTCAGGCGGCCCGACCCATCCGTCGAACCTGAACTGTAAATGCCGTGCGCATCATTTGTTGAAAACATTTTGGTGCGGGGACAACGGGTGGGCCGAGCAGCAACACCCGGACGGCACCCTCGTGTTCACCTCCCCGTCGGGGCGCACCTATACGACCACACCGGGCGGGGCACTGTTCTTCCCGCAACTGGCCACCCCCACCGAAACCCTCACCGCCGCGGTGCGCCCCATCGACGACTTACCCCCGGGCCGCACCCTGATGATGCCCACCCGAAAACGCACCCGCGCCGCCGAACGCGCCGCCCGCATCGCCTGGGAACGCGGCCTCAACGAAGCACGCTGGGCCGCCGACCCCCCACCCTTCTAGGAAGTTAGCCGACTTTCTGAAGTTGGATTTGCACCTGGGTGACCTGGCCGCCTGAGCACTCGCCATTAGAGTCGGCGGTCACCGTTCCGGCGAGGGTGTTCGCATCTATCGAGTACCGGATAATCACGTCGGCGTAGTTGCCGTCGCCGCAGACGACCCCGTCCGGCTTGGTCACGCTGTAGTTCCAACGACCGTTGGTCAGGGTGGCGACCGATGTCCAACCGCGATTGCTGACCAGGCTGGCCGTACAGCCCTCGGTCGCGCAGTTCGAGACGACGGTGATGTAGAACTGGTCGGAACCACCGACAACGGAGTATTGGCCATTGAGCGCCGTATCGGCATGGGCCGGGCTAGCGGCACCCAGCGCAGCCAATGCTGCCAGGGAACATGCAGCCAACAGCCCGCGAGTGATGGTGATTGTCATTGCACCTCCTTGTTGATGCTGGAAGTTACAGCGTTTCAACAGCGAAAACCCGCTGCACACCGGCAGATATGAAACCGAGTCCGAGATGTGACTGGGGAAACACACGGTCCGTCGTGGGAGAATCAATGACGTGTCCACCCATCAGATGCCGTGGCATCCCACCAGCCAGCACCCGCGGCCGCGAACATTTGCGCAGTCGACCAAGCTGCAGGACGTTCTCTACGAGATCCGCGGACCGGTGCACGACCACGCCGCCAGGCTTGAGGCTGAGGGCCACCGCATCATGAAGCTCAACATCGGAAACCCCGCTCCGTTCGGATTCGAAGCCCCGGACGTCATCATGCGCGACATGATTCAGGCCCTGCCGAACGCACAGGGCTACTCCGACTCCAAGGGCATTCTGTCGGCACGCCGCGCCGTGGTGACGCGCTACGAACTCGTCGCTGACTTCCCGCGCTTCGACGTCGACTCGGTCTTCCTCGGCAACGGCGTCTCCGAGTTGATCACGATGACCCTGCAGTCCCTGCTCGACAACGGTGATCAGGTACTCATCCCGGCTCCCGACTACCCACTGTGGACGGCCTCGACCGCGCTGGCCGGCGGCACCCCGGTGCACTACCTGTGTGACGAGACCGACGGCTGGCAGCCCGACCTGGCCGACATGGAGTCGAAGATCACGCCGCAGACCAAGGCGCTGGTAGTGATCAACCCCAACAATCCGACCGGGGCGGTCTACAGCCGCGAGACACTGAGCCGGATCGCCGCCCTGGCGCGCAAGCATCAGTTGCTGCTGCTTGCCGACGAGATCTACGACAAGATTCTCTACGACGATGCGACCCACGTTCCACTGGCATCGGTCGCGCCGGACCTGCTGTGCCTGACGTTCAACGGACTGTCCAAGGCCTACCGGGTGGCGGGCTATCGCTCCGGTTGGCTGGTGATCACTGGTCCGACCGAGCACGCCACCAGCTTCATCGAAGGCATCAGTCTGCTGGCCAACATGCGCTTGTGTCCGAATGTGCCTGCGCAACATGCCATTCAGGTGGCTCTCGGCGGGCACCAAAGCATCGATGACCTCGTCCTGCCGGGCGGTCGGCTACTCGAGCAGCGCGATCTCGCCTGGGAGAAGCTGAATGCGATTCCGGGGGTCTCCTGCGTCAAGCCCCGAGGCGCGCTGTATGTCTTCCCTCGGCTTGATCCCGAGGTCCACGACATCGTCGATGACGAGAAACTCGTCCTCGACCTACTGCTCGAGGAAAAGATTCTGGTCACACAGGGCACCGGTTTCAACTGGCCCACACCGGACCACCTTCGTATCGTGACCCTGCCCTGGGCGCGCGACCTGGCCAACGCCATCGAACGGCTGGGCAACTTCCTGGCGAGCTACCGGCAGTAGCCGGTGACGCACTCGCATCATTCCCACACTGGCCCAACCCCGCTGGGTCCGGTGGCCGCCCGGATCGTGGTGGCCGCACTGGGGCTGATTGGACTTGCCGTGATCGTCGGCGCGGTACTGCTGTGGCCCTCCGGGAACAAACCCGACATTCCACTGCCGTTTCAAAATGGCGCAGGCGGTTCGGTCACCACGGAAGGCGGTCGGGTGATCTCGACTGCCACGGCCGACTGCGGCAGCGCATCGGCCGGGCAGGTGATCACCGGAAATCCAGTCCCGGGAATCGCCGGTGGCAGCACCTGTGTGCAGGCACTGGTCGCCGTCGCCACCGGACCCAATACCGGGGCCAAAACCCTGCTGGAATTCGCCCCGGGGCCGGGCCAACCGAATCTAAGTGCCGGCGACAAGATTCGCATCTTCCGCCAGATCGACCAGCAGGGCGGCACCAGTTACGGGTTCTACGACTACGAGCGCACCTGGCCGCTGGCGATGTTGGCGGTGCTCTTCGCCATCGTGATCGTCGCGGTGGCCCGGTGGCGGGGACTGCGTGCGCTGGTGGGTATCGGGATCGCCTTCGTGGTGCTGGTCGTCTTCATGCTGCCGGCCCTTCGCGACGGGGCGCCGGCACTGCCGGTCGCCCTGGTGGCATCCTCGGCGATCCTCTACGCGGTGATCTACCTGGCCCACGGAGTCAGTCTGCGCACCAGCGCGGCGCTCCTGGGCACTCTGACGGCGATGCTGCTCGCCGCCGTTCTGTCCTGGGCTGCAATCGAACTCACCCAGCTGACCGGTCTATCCCAGGATCAGAACAACGAGGTGGCCGCCTACCTCGGGAACGTGTCCATCACCGGACTTCTGTTGGCGGGCTTCATCATCGGCGCACTTGGTGTGCTCAATGACGTCACCATCACCCAGGCATCCACGGTGTTCGAACTCGCCCAGATCGGGCACGGAACTCGCCGACAGATCTTCCAACGCGCGATGCGGGTGGGCAGCGATCACATCGCGAGTACGGTCTACACCCTCGTCCTCGCCTACGCCGGCAGCGCTCTACCGCTACTGCTGCTCTTCAGCGTCGCCAACCGATCCCTGACCGACGTGCTCACCAGTGAGAGCGTGGCCATCGAAATCGCACGTTCGGCGGTGGGCGGTATCGCACTGGCGCTGTCGGTGCCGTTGACGACGGCGATCGCCGCGGTGCTCGCAACACCTAACGACGCTCGAGCAGCTCCAGCAGATACCGGCCATAGCCCGACTTGAGCAGGGGCTGGGCACGCGCGGCGAGTTGGTCGTCGTCGATGAATCCCATCCGCCAGGCGATCTCCTCCGGGCAGGCGACCTTGAGACCCTGCCGGGAGGAGATGGTGCGTACGAAATTACTCGCCTCCAGCAGTGAGTCGAAGGTGCCGGTATCCAGCCAGGCAGTGCCACGCGGGAGCACCTCAACGGCCAACCTGCCGCTCTCGAGGTACGCCTGGTTGACGGCGGTGATCTCCAATTCGCCTCGGGCCGAGGGTTTCAGAGACCGGGCGATTTCGATGACGTCGTTGTCATAGAAGTACAGTCCCGGGACCGCGTAGTTGGACTTCGGTGTCGCGGGTTTTTCCTCCAGGGCCAATGCTCTTCCTGCGGAATCGAATTCGACGACTCCGTAATCCGATGGGTTTGCAACCCAGTAAGCAAAGATGGCACCACCCTCGACTCCCGCGAAGCGCTTGAGATTCGTGCCCA
>CAIWCQ010000075.1 GCA_903911165.1 uncultured Actinomycetes bacterium
CACAGAAATAGAACACGTTCTAGTATCGGCTGGTGAGATTCACCTACGCCGAAGCGATGACCGATCCGAGCTACTACATTCCGCTGGCCAAAGCCGCCGAGGCGGCCGGCTACCACGCGATGACGATCCCCGACAGCGTCGCCTATCCGTTCGAGTCCGACGCCAAGTACCCCTACACCCCCGACGGTAATCGAGAGTTCCTCGACGGCAAGTCATTCATCGAGACCTTCGTGATCACTGCCGCACTCGGCGCGGTGACCACCACCCTGCACTTCAATTTCTTCGTCCTCAAACTCCCCATCCGCCCGCCCGCACTGGTGGCCAAGCAGGCCGGGTCGCTGGTCTCGCTGATCGGCAACCGCGTCGGCCTCGGCGTGGGCACCAGCCCGTGGCCGGAGGACTACGAGTTGATGGGGGTGCCATTCGCCAGGCGCGGCAAACGGATGGACGAGTGCATCGAGATCATCCGCGGCCTGACCACCGGCGACTACTTCGAGTTCCACGGCGAGTTCTACGACATCGCCAAGACCAAGATGACACCGGCACCCACCGAGCCGATCCCGATCCTGATCGGCGGGCACGCCGATGCTGCACTGCGCCGGGCCGCCCGCAATGACGGCTGGATGCACGGCGGCGGCGAGGAGGACCTCGACGAACTCCTCGCCAAGCTCAACCGGTACCGCGCCGAGGAAGGCACCACCGACAAGGATTTCCAGATCCATGTCATCTCGATCGACGGCTTCACCGCCGACGGGGTGAAGCGCCTCGAGGACAAGGGCGTCACCGATGTGATCGTCGGTTTCCGGATCCCCTACATCAACGGCCCCGACACCGAGCCGCTGGATTCCAAGGTCCGGAACCTGGAGTGGTTCGCCGAAAACGTCATCGCCAAGGTCTGAGACCACCGCGGATCGTGGGGGCCATGAACCGTTACCGCGACGTTTTCCAGACCAGCCTCACCGACCCTGCGGGGTTCTGGGGGCAGGCCGCGCAGGCTGTGACATGGACCCGGCAGCCCCGGCGAATCCTCGACGACGACAACCCGCCGTTCTACCGGTGGTTCCCCGACGCCGAGTTGAACACCTGCGCCAACGCTCTGGACCGGCACATCGAGCAGCGCGGCGATCAGCTCGCGCTGATCTACGACTCACCGCTCACCGGCTCGAAGCGCACCTACACCTACCGCGAATTACTCTCTGAGACAGCACGTTTCGCCGGAGTGCTGCGCAGCCTCGGGGTGGGCAAAGGTGACCGTGTCCTGCTCTACCTGCCGATGATCCCCGAGGCGGTCATCGCAATGCTGGCCTGTGCTCGCCTCGGCGCGGTGCACTCGGTGGTGTTCGGCGGCTTCGCCAGCCACGAACTCGCCACCCGGATCGACGACGCCAGGCCCACGGTGGTCGTCTCGGCATCGTGCGGGATCGAGCCGACCCGGATCGTGGAGTACAAGCCGATGCTCGATCACGCGCTGCAGCGTGCCGAACACCAACCGCGAGCGTGCGTGCTCGTCCAACGGGACCAGCATCGCTGCGAGCTCATCGCCGGCCGCGACCATGAGTGGTCTGAGCTGATGGCGACCGCGCAACCCGTCGACCCGGTGCCGGTGGCCGCGACGGATCCGCTGTACGTGCTCTACACCTCGGGCACCACCGGCAAGCCCAAGGGCATAGTCCGCGACAATGGCGGCCACGCCGTCGCGATGACGTGGAGCATGCGCCACATCTACGACATCGAACCCGGCGAGGTGTTCTGGGCGGCCTCCGATGTCGGCTGGGTGGTCGGCCACTCCTACATCGTCTACGGCCCACTGCTGGTCGGCGCTACCACCGTGCTCTACGAGGGCAAACCGATCGGTACGCCGGATCCGGGTGCGTTCTGGCGAGTCGTCTCCGAACACGGTGTCAAGGTGCTGTTCTCAGCCCCGACCGCGCTGCGGGCGATCCGCAAGGAGGACCCCGAGGGCTCCCACATCGCCCGATACGATCTGTCAGCACTGAAGTTTCTGTTCCAGGCCGGCGAAAGACTCGACCCCGACACCTTTGCCTGGGCATCTAAGGTACTGGGCATTCCGGTGATCGATCACTGGTGGCAGACCGAGACCGGATGGGCGATTGCCGCCAATCCTGTTGGTGTCGAGCAACTTCCGATCAAAGCCGGTTCGCCGACGGTGCCGATGCCCGGCTACGACGTACAGATTTTGCACCCGGATGGAACCGGCTGCCGGTCCGGCGAGGAGGGCGCGATCTGCATTCGGCTGCCGCTGCCACCGGGCACGCTGCCCACGCTATGGGGTGACGACGCCCGGTACGAGGCGTCCTATCTGTGTGAGCATCCGGGTTACTACCTCAGCGGTGACGGCGGCTATCTCGACGACGACGGCTACCTCTTCGTGATGGGCCGCACCGACGATGTGATCAATGTCGCCGGGCATCGATTGTCGACCGGGGCGCTCGAGGCGGTGTTGGCCGCCCACCCCGCGGTGGCCGAGTGTGCGGTGATCGGCGTGGCTGACGAGATCAAGGGGCAGGTTCCGCGCGGACTGGTGGTGCTCTCCGCCGGCGCCTCTGCCGACGGGTTGGCTGCCGAACTGGTGGCGGCGGTGCGTCATGAGATCGGAGCGGTTGCCTGTTTCCAGAACGTCGACGTGGTGCCGGCTCTACCCAAAACCAGGTCCGGAAAGATCCTGCGCAAGACCATGCGTGGCATCGCCGACGGTCGCGACGAACCGGTGCCGTCCACCATCGAGGACGCGGCCGTGCTGGAGGCGCTGCGGCCATTACTGCTGCGGGATGCGGTCTTCAGAGCGTGAGAATCCGCGGACCGTCCTCGGTCACCGCGACGGTGTGCTCCCAGTGCGCGGCCCGTGAGCCGTCGGTGGTGACCACGGTCCAATCGTCATCGAGGATCCGGGTCCGGGTGGTGCCCAGCGTCAGCATCGGCTCGATGGCCAATACCGAACCGGCCACCAGCGTCGGCCCCCGGCCGGGCTCGCCCTCGTTGGGCAGGAACGGGTCCATGTGCATCTGTCGGCCTATGCAGTGGCCCCCGTATCCGGCGACGATGCCGAACCGGCGGCCGTAGGTCTGCTCGGCGGCGCGCGCACCCCTCTCGATGGCGTGCGAGATGTCGGTCAGCCGGTGGCCCACCACCATGGCTGCGATCCCGGCCTCCAGTGCCGCCCGGGTGGCGGCCGAGAGCGCCTCATCGGCGGGAATCAGCGCGCCCACTCCGAACGTGACCGCGGCGTCGCCGTGCCAGCCGTCGACGATGGCGCCGCAATCGATCGACACCAGATCGCCGTAGGCAAGCACCTCCTCGGCCGCCGGGATACCGTGCACCACCCGCTCGTTGACCGAGGAACAGATGCTGGCCGGAAAGCCGTGGTAGCCGAGGAAGGACGGCGTCCCGCCGGCCTCGCGGATCACCGACTCGGCGATGTCGTCGAGGTAACCCGTCGTCACCCCCGGCCCGGCAGCCCGTTCGACGGCCCGTAGCGCCGCAGCCACCACCGCGCCGGCGGCAGCCATTGCATCGAGTTCACCGGGAGAGCGGGCGGGCACCGTCTTGCGGTTGCGCAGTCCGGGCAGGGACACCATCGAGTCGGACGTTCAGCGGCCGAGCATCTGCAAGGCCCGTTCGAAAACCTCATCGAGGCTTCCAACCGCATCAACCGTCTTCAATTCGCCACCGCGGTAGTACTCCAGCAGCGGAGCGGTCTCGTCTCGGTACACCTTCATCCGGTTGCGGATGACGTCCTCGGTGTCGTCGGCGCGGCCGCGGCTTTTGAGCCGCTCCACCAGTTCGTCCTCGGGCACCCGCAACTCCAGCACGGCGTCAAGTTCGAGGTTGCGGCGCTTGAGCATGTCCCGCAGAGCCTCGGCCTGCTCGACCGAACGTGGGAAGCCGTCGAGGATGAAACCCCCGGCGACATCGGCCTCGTTGAGTCGGTCGTCGACCAGGGCGTTGGTCAGGCCCGCGGGCACCAGATCACCGGCATCGAGGTATTGCTTGGCCTCCAGGCCCAACTTCGTGCCGGCGGCGATGTTGTTCCGGAACAGGTCTCCGGTCGAGATCTGCGGCACCTGGAGATCGGCGGCCAGTCTGGTCGCCTGGGTGCCCTTGCCCGCACCCGGCGGTCCCAGCATGACGACTCTCACTTGAGGAACCCTTCGTAGTTGCGCTGCATCAACTGGCTTTCGATCTGCTTCACGGTGTCGAGGCCGACGCCGATCAGGATCAGAACCGCGGCGCCACCGAACGGCAGGTTTTGCACGCTACCGCTGTTGCCGATCTGAAGGAACAGGTTCGGCAGAACCGCGATAACACCCAGGTAGATCGAGCCGGGAAGGGTAATCCGGTTCAGCACGTAGCTCAGGTAGTCCGCGGTCGGCTTACCTGGCCTGATACCCGGGATGAAGCCACCGAACTTCTTCATCTCGTCCGCGCGCTCTTCGGGGTTGAACGTCACCGACACGTAGAAGTAGGTGAAGAAGATGATCAGGCCGAAGTAGATCGCCACGTAGATGGTGTCGGCGGGGTTGGTGAGGTGATCGGCCACGAAGCGGTCCCACCAACTGTTGCCCGGCCCGTCGCCACCGCTGGCGATCAGCTGGGTGATCAGCTGGGGAATGTAGATCAGTGATGAGGCGAAAATGACCGGGATGACGCCGGCCTGGTTGACCTTCAGGGGCAGGTAGGTCGAGGTGCCGCCGTACATCCGCCTACCCACCATGCGCTTGGCGTACTGCACCGGGATGCGGCGCTGGCCCTGCTCGACAAACACCACGCCGATGATGATCAGCAGCGTCGCGCCGCATACCGCGGCGAATATGGCGCCGCCGCGGGTGTCCAGGATCGACTTGCCCTCGGCCGGAATCCTGGCGGCGATACCGGCGAAGATCAGCAGCGACATGCCGTTGCCGACGCCGCGTTCGGTGACCAACTCACCCATCCACATCACCAGGGTCGCGCCCGCGGTCATCACCAGCACGATGATGAAGAGCGGGAAGATTCCCTTGTCCTCGATGATGTCCAGGGTGCAGCCCTGCAGCAGGCCGCCGTTGGCGGCCAGTGCCACGATGCTGGTGGCCTGCAGAATGGCCAGCGCAACCGACAGATAACGCGTGTACTGGGTCATCTTGGCCTGACCGGCCTGGCCCTCCTTGCGCAACTCCTCGAAGCGCGGGATCACCACCGTCAGCAACTGCACGATGATGCTGGCGGTGATGTAGGGCATCACACCCACCGCGAAGACCGATAGTTGCAGCAGGGCGCCGCCGGAGAACAGGTTGATCAGGGAGTAGATCTGCCCACCGGCACCACCGCTGACCTGCTCGACGCACTGCTGGATGTTCTGGTAGTTGACCCCCGGTGACGGCAATGCCGCGCCGGCCCGGTACAGGATGACCATGCCCAGGGTGAAGAGGATCTTGCGCCTGAGGTCGGCCGTCCGCAGCGTCGAGATGAAAGCCGAAAGCACTCTTCCTCCTGGGCGGCCGGACTTTGGTCGCGGCGAGCCGTTGCGGCTGGCCTGACCAGCGTTGGCGATAACTCTTCTTCAGCGAAATTCAACGCCGGGCGATGCCGGCGCGAGCGCGCATTGGAACAGTCTACGAGACTAACAGTTAGCCGGGTACGGACGGGAATCCGGCCGGACCCGCCGTCCGGCACAACGAGCACTGGTTAAATCATCTAAGTAAGCGTGGCGGAAGACCGCCGCGGAAGCGGGAGGGCCGTGATGGCGCGCGCGGACGACGACAGCTGGGACCTCGCGTCCGGCGTCGGCGCCACCGCGACCGCCGTCGCCGCATCGCGGGCCCTGGCGAATCGCGCCGGATTGATCGACGACGCCTGGGCCGAGCCGCTGGTGAGGGCCGTCGGCATGGAGCACTTCCAGGAGCTGCTCGACGCTCCGGAAACCAGCGATGACGTCCAACGGATGGTGCATGGGATGGCGATTCGCACCCGCTACTTCGACGACTTCCTGCACAAGACGTCCCACACCACCGACATTCGCCAGACGGTGATCCTCGCCTCGGGATTGGACGCCCGCGGCTATCGCCTGCCGTGGCCGGCGGGCACCGTGGTTTTCGAGGTCGACCAGCCCGGCGTGATCGACTTCAAGGTGTCGGCCCTGCAGCGCCTGGGTGCCCGGCCGACCGCCGAGGTTCGCCACGTCGGCGTCGATCTGCGCGAGGACTGGCCGGCGGCGCTGGCCGGCCATGGATTCGATGCCGGGCGACCCACAGCCTGGATCGCCGAGGGCCTTCTCATCTACCTGCCCCCCGACGCCCAAGACCGGCTCTTCGATCACATCACCGCGCTCAGCCCCGCCGGCAGTCGGCTGGCGACAGAGTTCATGCCCGCCATGGACGCGTTCACCGACCCTCCGGCCGACCGCGACGAACCGGAAGCAGAACAGTGGCGGCGGCTCGGCTTCCACGACAACCTGGCCGGGCTGGTCTACGTCGGCGAGCGCAGCCACGTCATCGATTACCTTCAGCAACTGGGCTGGCAGGTCAGTGGCAGCGGGGTCGAAGAACTGTTCGCCGCCAACGGATTCGACCATCACGACGACGAGATGGCCGAGAAGTTCGCCGGCTTCCAGTACCTCTCAGCGACGCTGGCCTGACGTCCGATCATGGCGCGTAGCGACGACGACAAATGGGACCTGGCGTCCGGGGTGGGAGCCACGGCGACGATGGTCGCCGCCGG
>CAIWCQ010000076.1 GCA_903911165.1 uncultured Actinomycetes bacterium
GGCCAGACATCGCCGGCCGCCGACGAGGCGCTGGGGCAGCTTTACGCCGCCTACGAGAATGTGCAGACCAGGACCGACGCCCAGAAGACCCTGCTGTCAACGTCTTTCGCGAATCTGAACACTCTCAGCCAAGCCCGGACCGAACGTGTGCTGACCGCCCGCACCAACGATGGACCACCCGGTTCGTTGTGGGCGGTGATCTTCCTCACCAGCGGGCTGGTCCTGGGCTGCGCGATCATCTATGGCGTCGAGAAACCCGGGATTCATTACCCGATGGTCGCTACGGTCGGCGCGTTGGTGGCGGCAAACCTGTTTCTGGTTCTGCAACTGTCGCACCCCTACATCGGCGAGATCGGGACGTCTCCGGAACCACTGCGCGAGGTGATTCGGGTGCTGACCGAGCCGTAGCCCTAACGCCACCCGGCGTTGCGGCGGAACTACTCCGGCAGCCGCAGGTCCGGCTTGTCCACTTCTTCGATGTTGACGTCTTTGAATGTGATCACCCGCACCTGCTTGACGAATCGGGCCGGCCGGTACATGTCCCACACCCAGGCATCGGCCAGACGCAGTTCGAAATACACCTCGCCCTCGGTGTTTCGTGGCACCAGCTCAACGCTGTTGGCAAGGTAGAACCGGCGCTCGGTTTCGACGACGTAGCTGAATTGCCCCACGATGTCCTTGTATTCGCGGTACAGCGAGAGTTCCATCTCGGTTTCGTACTTCTCGAGATCCTCGGCACTCATCAGGTCAGCGATCCTTCACGTCGAACGGTCCCGTTGCACGGCTCCATCTTGTCCCACCCTTCGTCGTAACGCGCCTCGGGCGCGAACTCAACCACCACCTCGCCTACCCCGGCCGACCGCGCGACGTTGACGAACGAGCTCCGGTGCTGGCTGCACGGACCCCGCTGCGCCAGGGCCGAACTGTGCGCAGCCGTGCAGTAGCCCTTATGGGCCGCGAAACCGTAGCCGGGATGCTCGGCGTCCATCGCCACCATCAGTCGGTCACGACTGACCTTGGCCAGCACGCTGGCCGCGGCGATACAGGCCGCCGCGGCGTCGCCGCCGATCACGGGTAACGACGGCATCGGCAGGCCCGGTACCCGAAATCCGTCGGAAAGCACGTATTCCGGACGTACGGCCAGTCCGGCTACCGCGCGCCGCATGCCCTCGATATTCGCAGCGTGCACGCCGTGCCGGTCCACCTCGGCGGCCGGGATGAAAACGACGTGGTGGGCCAGCGCGTAACGGCGGATCAGCGGGTAGAGCCCCTCCCGCGTCTTGGCGGTGAGCTTCTTGGAGTCATTGAGGGCCGCCAGACTCTCTAAGCGGTTCGGGCCCAGGACACAGGCCGCGACGACGAGTGGCCCGGCGCAGGCGCCGCGGCCCACCTCGTCCACACCCGCCACCGGGCCCAGGCCGAAGCGGTAGAGGGCCGATTCCAGGGTCCGCAGCCCTGCGGACCGCCGGATCACCGCACGTGGTGGCCAGGTCGCGGCAGTCTTCTTGACCGGCATCGTCAACCCTGCTGCGGGTCGAACGAGGAAACACCGCCCCACCGCGACGGCGGCCAGGCGATGAACTGAGCCTTACCGATCACGTTGTCCAACGGCACCGTGCCCGCCTCCGGATCGCCGGTGCACACGATGCCTTGCTGGGCGTCAGCGGGGGTGCTGGCACAACGCGATCGGGAATCCGCCGAGTGAGTGCGGTTGTCACCCATCATCCACAGCCGGCCCTCGGGTACCTGCACCGGACCGAATTCATTACCGAGACATTTGGCCTCTGCCGGGTCGGCCATCATCGTCGTTGCGCTGAGATAGGGCTCCGTCAGAGCCTTGCCGTCCACCGTCAGGCCGGTATCTGATCGACACTGCACGGTCTGGCCCCCGACGGCGATCACCCTTTTGACCAAATCATTCTCGTCCGGGGGAACGAACCCGACGAATGACAGCGCGTTTTGCACCCACCGGATCGCCACGTTGTCGGAGCGAATGGATTTGTAGCCGAGGTTCCAGTTGGGCGGGCCCTTGAAGACGATCACATCCCCCGGCCGAGGAGAGCCGAACCGATAGGAGATCTTGTCGACCATGATCCGGTCGCCGACGCAACCCGGGCAGCCATGCAGGGTCGGCTCCATCGACTCCGAGGGATTCAGATAGGGGCGCGCGATGAAAGTGAGCATCACGTAGTAGAGA